>JADFXW010000001.1:0-8357 GCA_015233375.1 Candidatus Omnitrophota bacterium
AATAACAAGATTAAGCGTTTAAAGCGCATGGCCTATGGCTACAGAAATGTCCGCTACTTTTTATTAAAGATTCACCAGCACTGTGGACTTTTAAGCCCAAGATTTTCGCCCTAAACACGAAAGAACCAATATTCAACCGTGTCCCCATGCGGAACTTTTTCCAACCCTTCCTGTTGGCTTATGCCTTTAAGATTCTCGCAGACAATCTCCTGGCGCATTTGTAAACTTATATTCATTCGCGCTTGCCGTTTTGTCACCAACGCCATCAACGCCACCCAAATGATCGTTTGCCTCTGGTAAATAATCAAATCCTGATTACGAATGTCCGTAAGACTCTTCAGGCATCCATTAAACCATGGAAAATAATGATTTACCGTTGTCGATAAAACCTCAACTAAACTCCTGCTGCCTTCGCCTTTTTTGCCATCCGCCTCTTGTGTGCCCCAATTGTCTTGGCGTACATCTTGATCATTTTCCTGCTGATGGCCGTCATCTCCTTCATGTACTCCTTGATCGTCCAATAATTCTCCACCCATTGTAATACCTCCTCATGCAGGTCCACAGGCACATAAGCTGTCCCTTGGCCCTCTTCATCACCCCAGCTTAAATGTAGCTTCTCATGTCGGTCTTCTTTCCTTTTGGCGCATTTGCAATCAGGATTACCGCAACTGACCATCAGTTTCACAGGCGTAGCCATGATAAACGGCCCCACCTTGGCCATTTTGTTTAAGATGCCCTGTCTTCTTTTATCCCACACGCCATAACTGATGTCCTTGTCTCTGAACATAGACACCTCCTTATTTTATGTATTGATGTTATATATATAACATCCAATAATACCACAAAAAATAGGGTTGCGAAATATTTTTTTATCTTTTTTTCGCAACCCGTTTGCTTTTACTCTAACCCTTTGTATTCACGCTATTTTTATGCTTTTTCAGCGCGAAGAATCAACGGCTCTTAATTGCTGAACTGTTTATTTATTAAGAACCACTAGTTCGACATAAGGATTGTAAATTATTTTTTAAACTACTGTTGCCCCGCCAATCTTCATCACCGATTCTGAAAAACAGCCCGAAGGGCGTTGTTTTTCTGAAAAATTAGAAAAGATTGGCGGAAAAAGGCAACGCGTAGTTGAGAAAATAACTTCCAAGCCTTATATCGAACTTGCGTTAAGAAGATATTTGGCGAGAATATCTGTTTCTATATTGACATCATCACCGGCTTTTTTAAGGCCCAAGGTGGTAATTTTGAGGGTGTGAGGAATCAAATAAACTTCAAAATAGTCAACCCCAACCTTACCAATAGTCAAGCTAATGCCATCAACAGTCACCGACGCTTTGGGCGCTATAAACCTGCGATTTGTTTTTGATATCCCTATACGAAAAGCGACCCAGTTTTCTTCATTCACAATATCTTTAATAACAGCCACCTCATCCACATGACCCGTCACAAAATGCCCGCCCATTCGGGATCCTGCCTGAAGCGAAAGCTCTAAATTGACACGGCCACCCACCTTGACTTGACGCAAGGCCGTCTTCTCAATGGTTTCTCTCATCAAATCAAATGAGGCAACCGAACCCTTTTTAGCTATAACCGTTAAACAAACCCCACTGATAGAAACACTATCTCCTATACATAAACCTTTGGCCAAGTCCCCCAGATCAATGCTTAAAACCAGTAAATTCTTCTTTGTTTCTATCTTCTTGATAACACCCATTCTCTCGACGATTCCTGTAAACATAATTTCTCCCTTTTATCTGTAGACACCAACGCCTGGACAAACGTTTTTTGATGTTCTTTAAATTCACGCTATGCGTGTTTATGGATACTTTAGAAAACAATTATCGCAAACTGTAGACAACGGCGAAAATATCCCGTTTCGAAAAAAACTTTTAAGGTGTCCATAAACCTAAATTGTCAGATATCCCTGGATTAAAATATCTTCCCCTAATTTATCAATACTCATCTCTTTAAGCTCAAGGGCCTGCTTTAACTTTTTACACCTTAAGCCCTGAATCCCTGAAATCCCCTCCCCCATGATTTTAGGCGCCATATAAATCATCATCTTATTGACTAAACCTCGCTTTAAAGCGCCTCCCACCATATGACCGCCGCCTTCTATCAAAACATTAGTAATTTCTCTCTTGCCTAAATAAGCCAAAACCCATTTTAAATCAATTTTGCCTTGATATAAAGGAGATGATATAACCTCACCCTTAATTTTGACCCTGGACGGATGCGCTGTAAAGACCATCACATCCTCAAAGGCCGTGCCTTTAAATAATCTCGCCTGAGGCTTTATCCTGCCCTCTGTGTCCAAAACAATTTTCTTGATACGCTTTAATGGAAAAGGGGTTAACTGTGGATTATCCACCAAGACTGTATTAATACCCACCAAAATCGCATCAAAACCAAACCTTAATCGACGGGCATAATCACGCGCAAATCTTGAGGTGATCCATTTGGATTCTCCATCCATGGTGGCGATTTTACCATCAATCGTTTGGGCCATTTTTGCGGTCACAAAAGGCACACCCTTTATAATCCAATGATTAAACGCCTCATTCATTCTCGACAATTCATCTGCCAAAAGACTTCTTTTGATATCTACCCCATGCTTCTTTAAAAAATTCAACGACTTGCCATTATTGAGCGGATTAGGGTCCTTGGCGCCATAAACAAACTTTTTTATGCCAGCTTTCAGGATCGCCTCGCTGCAAGGCGGGGTACGTCCTTGATACGCGCACGGCTCAAGAGTCACATAAAGAATCGCTCCTTTGGCCTTTAAACCAACCTTTTTTAGAGCATCAATTTCCGCGTGATCGCCCCCACAATAATGATGATACCCCTCTGCAATAATTTTCCCTGATTTGACAACAACAGCCCCAACCATGGGATTAGGCATGGTCCTGCCCCAGCCTTTCAAGGCAAGTTCCCAGGCCCGATTCATGAAAATAAAATCATTATTCATAGACTTAATTCTGTCATTGCGAGGCCTGCTTTTTAGGCCGAAGCAATCTTTTAAAACACCTGCTCATTAAAAGCACTTTATGTTTTAGCCCGGCGTAATTGCTCAACCACATCCACTCCAACCGTCATTTTTCCAATACGTGTATAAGAATTGACCCCATGGGCATCAGACCCGCCGGTTGTGATGAGCCCATGTTTTCGGGCGATGCGTTCATAAAATTGAGTGACCGTGGGGGTGCAATTAGGATAATACACCTCAAGACCCTTAAGGCCTGCGGCCACAAAACTGGGTATCAATTCATCTTTTAAGGTCAGCATCGGATGCGCCATCACAGCAACTCCACCTGCGTTTCTTATCAACTCAATAGCCTCAAACGTTGTCTGCTTATATTTGGGCGCATATCCAGGACAACCATACCCAATATATTTCTCAAAAGCTGTTTTCACATCAGAAACCAATCCCTTTTCACACAGCAACCTTGCCAAATGCATACGTCCCAGGGCGCGTGACTGTGTTTTTGCCTTGATTTCTTCAATCTCAATATTATGGATGCCCACTGCTTTTAGGTTTTGGATCATTTGTTTCATGCGCTCGATGCGCGCATTCAAAAAAACATCTAATCTCTCTAAAAGAGGACCTTGTTGATAATCAACAAAATAACCTAGAATATGGATATCACAATTTTCAAGCTCAGATGATAATTCAATGCCTGGGACAATTTCAAGGTCCCCATCCCCCTGGACCTCCAGGGCAGGCTTTATGCCGTCAAGAGTGTCATGATCCGTAATAGCGATGCACGAAAGTTTTGCCTTAATCGCCTCGTCAACCACTTCTTGGACCGACATGGAACTGTCAGAATAGTTGGTATGTATATGCAAATCAGCAATGGCTTGCATGATTAATTTTGCGGTTCAGCAATTTCTTTTTTGTGGATCTTGTCGAGAATGCCATTGACAAATTTACTGGAATCAAAATCTCCATATTTCTTTGCCAATTCTACCGCCTCATTAATAGCGACCTTGGGAGGAATATCTGAGGCATGCTGTAATTCATAAAGGCCTATACGCATGACATTTCGGTCAATGATGGCCATTCTTTTGATCTGCCAATTAGTGGCATAATCAGAAATTTTTTGATCAAGCTTTTGGATATTCTGCAGAACACCCTGGGCCAAGAGATTTGCGTAATTTATTATCTCCTGGTCCTTGGTTTCTTCGGCATTCCAATAGCTTTCAATCACCTTATCAATGGGGCGTTTGATGATATCAAACTGATATAAAATTTTTAGGGCGCTTTCACGCGCCAATGTTCGACGTCTCATGTTTTTTTCAAAAGAGCTAACATCTTTAAAGCCGCTTGGGCAAATTCAACTCCCTTATTATGTTTCCCCTTTAAACCCGCACGGGCTTGGGCTTGGGCCACCGTTTCCGTCATCAAAACACCCATAATCACGGGCTTTCCATATTTTAAAGAAACCTCCATCATCCCTCGCGCGCATTCATGACACACCGCTTCAAAATGATAGGTTTCTCCTCTAATCACCGCACCCAAACAAATCACTGCATCAATATTCTTTTGTTGAGCAGACTTCAAGGCAGCAAAAGGGATCTCAAAGGCGCCAGGCACCCACAGGGTTGTCACCTGTTTCTGGGATAAACCTTGACGCTTTAATTCATTCAAACAAGCTTCCAATAAACTCTTGGTGATAAAATCATTAAAGCTGGAAGCAACAATAGCAATGCGGGCTTTCATAAATATTAAAGGAGAAGCCCCAATGTATCGTTCTTGGCTTTTAAATAACTCTCTTTAATACAATTGCTAGGGATCTTGATAGGCACCCGTTCCACCACAGAAAGCCCATACCCCTCTAGCCCCACAATCTTACGTGGATTATTGGTCAACAAACGCAGCTGTTTAATCCCTAAATCAGCTAAAATCTGGGCCCCAATCCCGTAATCGCGTAAATCTGCGGCAAAACCAATGGCATGGTTCGCTTCAACCGTGTCCATGCCCTGATCCTGTAAATTATAAGCCTTAAGCTTATTGACCAGACCAATGCCCCGCCCTTCATGTTGACGGATATAAAGGAGAACACCTGATCCTTTTTCATTAATTATTTTCATGGCCGCTTTAAGCTGACTATTACAATCACAACGCAATGATCCAAAAATATCCCCTGTCAAACATTCAGACTGCACCCGCACAAGCACAGGTTCTTGACTGGCAAGGGTCCCCTTGACCATGGCGATATGAATAACATTATCCACCAAAGACTCATACGCCAACATCTTGAACTCACCTTGTTCCGTCGGGATGACAGCCTCTTCAACAGGTTTGATTAATTTCTCTGTCTTACGGCGATACTCGATGAGGCTATCAATGGTACAAATCTTTATTTTATGTTTCTGTGAAAATTTAAGCAAATCCTGGGTGCGGGCCATGGATCCATCTTCATTCATGATCTCACAGATGACCCCTGCAGGATACAGGCCTGCTAAACGCATCAGATCCACAGAGGCTTCGGTATGCCCAGTCCTGACCAAAACCCCTCCTCGCCTGGCACGCAAAGGAAACAAATGACCTGGCGTCACTAGATCTGCGGGTGTTGATTTTGGATCAATTAAAACCTGGACTGTTTTGGCCCTGTCTGCCGCTGAAATACCGGTGGTGACTCCAAAAGCAGCATCCACTGAAACCGTCCACGCGGTATTGCAACGTTGATGTTTAGAATGGAAATCCTCTTTCATGGGATGCAAATCCAAATCACTTAAACGGGCATCTTCCATGGGAACACAAATAAGCCCGCGGGCTTGCCTGGCCATAAAATTGATAGTATCAGGAGTGATAAACTGGGCCGCAATCAGGACATCTCCTTCATTTTCACGGCCTTCATCATCCATCACAATGACCATCCGGCCAGCCTTTAACTCTTCTAAAATTTCCGCTATAGAATTAAACATATAATATTCTCCAAAACAGATAATAGTTCTTTAATCGGGCAAGTATATGCCAGAAAATAGGCCTTGTCAATTGATTTCCCCGACTATATAATATTTTAAAATTATGATGCCACTCGAACAAAAAATCTTCAAGAAATTCACCCAAAGAGGACAAACATTAAGCCTTGCTGAATCCTGTACAGGCGGGCTTATCGCCCATAGCCTAACCAATAGGCCAGGATCGTCCCAATACTTCTTATTAGGCATTATTGCCTATGATAACAGGACCAAAACAAAAATCCTTAAAGTCCCTGCTTCTATATTAAAAAAACATGGGGCTGTCAGCTTTCAAACCGCCTCACTCATGGCCCAAGGAGTACGCCAAATACTCAAAACAAGCCATGGCCTTTCCATAACGGGAATTGCAGGCCCTGGTGGCGGCACACCTCAAAAACCCGTAGGCCTTGTTTTTATCAGTCTATCCACCCAAAACAAAACCATTGTAAAAAGACACCTTTTTAAAGGCAGCCGACTAGCCATCAAAAAAGAAGCTTGTAAAACAGCCTTAAAAATGCTGGCCAAATAAATCCATTAGGTTATAATAGCCCTTATGAATTTTCGTGATCGATTACAACGTTGCTTTAAACCACGGTTTGCGGTCATTTATCCCTTCGGTATTTTTGTTACCGTTTTTTGTTACTTGAACGAATATTTCTTAAAATCTTCCATAATATTAATTGTTATTGGAGTAGCTTTACGTCTTTGGGCCAATAGTTATGCTATCAAGAATGATAAATTAACCACTTCAGGACCTTATGCCTTTGTCCGTAACCCCCTTTATTTAGGCACCTTTTTTATCGCCATAGGTTTTATTTTTGTATTAACCACTGCTGTTCCTTGGTGGGAAAATATCGCGGGTGGTATGTTTTTATTGGCGTTATGTTTAATGTATTACCGGACCATTAATACAGAAGAAGGAATGTTACGAGAGAAATTTAAAGACGCTTTCAGTGATTATTGTCAACATGTTCCAGCCCTCATCCCAACCTTTATTCCCTATAAAAAAGGTGAAAAATGGCCTTTTAGTTTTAAAAAATTATCCCAAAGCAAAGAATATAAGGTTGCCTTTTGGATCTTCGTCATCTTAACAGCCTTTTACCTTAAAACACATCTTCTTATCGAGCATAAAAACTTTGATAAAAAATGCTGGGACCTTGCCACCGCAGCCCTGTTTTTTATTATTCTTGATGCCACGTTAGAGTTTAATAAGAAAAATTCTTAAAAACCCGGATCCGGGTTAAACAGATAATTCAAAAAAATTTGATGATTTAAAGGCTTTCAGCCCCAAGGGGAGATCAACGGCAGTATAGTCTTTCTGCTTGACCATGTTCTCTAAGGCGTGAATATGCTCAAAATGAAGTGCTGCGGCATCAGTTGTTAAACCCTCAACCATACCTCTTAGCATCAAACGCAAAATAGCAGGATGCAGATTTTTAACCCCTTTTAATTTCATTTTGGCTTTCTTAGGTGAAATCACCATGTGCTTCTTCGAAACTTTTTGGACACAGGAGGCCAAGAAGTCATAATCATCCGCTGCAATGAACGCTAAATCTGACAAAACATTGACGATTTGAGGGTTATACTCCCGGGCCAAATAAGGTAAAAGAGAACGGCGCACCTTATTACGTTCATATATTTTCAGGCGATTGGTTTCATCCGTGCAGAATGGGACCTTCTTTTCCTTGAGGTATTTTTCCACATCAAACCGTGTCTGCCCCATCAACGGATGCAAAAACATCACCCCTTGAATCATTCGACCGGGCAAAATAGCCCTTAACCCATAGAGGCCGCTGCCACGCATCATCCTCATTAAAACAGTTTCCGCTAAATCATTTTTCGTGTGTGCCAAGGCGACCCCTTCTGCGCCAAGGTTTTGAACAGTCTTCTTAAAGAAATCAAACCGCATCTGGCGGGCCATGTCTTCGGAGAGATGTAAAAGAGATTTACCCTTTCTTCTTGCAGAGGTAAAAGGAAGATTCAGCCACTTGCACCAATCAGAAACAAAACGTTCATCATTTAAAGCGCTGGGTCTTATCCGGTGGTTAAAATGTGCCACATGCAAACGGATCCCCAGATGATGGCGCAAGGCCGTCAAGGCCAACAATAACGCCATGGAATCAGCGCCGCCAGAAACCCCAACAACAATAAGCTGCCTTGGGGCCATTAATTTATTTTTTTCAATAAATTGTAATACCCGTTCTTCAAAATTCATAACGCGTCTCTCATTCACCTTCAAGTCCGCGCTTTTCCCGTTTTGCCTCTTGATAAGCCTGACGCAACTTGTCTGCATACTTCACATTGGGCGGGACAATCCTTAATCTCACAAACCCCTTGCGTAATAATTCTGCATTGGCCATCTGTCCTTCGGGCAAATAAACATAGGC
>JADFXW010000001.1:8422-32122 GCA_015233375.1 Candidatus Omnitrophota bacterium
CAGCAATTCCTGGGCATAGGCATAGGCCTGTTCCTGTAAAGAAATGGTCGGCTCTTCGGGCAGTTCGATCACATGCCCTTTCTCGTCGTATTTAACCATCTTAGCAGGCGGTTCCCCCAGAGATTCCACCCCTATCAAATGAACATGCCTGCCATCTTCAAGCACTATCATGTCAGAGGCAATGACCTTAACCACCAAGGCCTCATCATGTTTTTTTGAATAATTAAAAAGATCATCATTGAGATCCTCTGCCCGGGCCCAAATGTTGCCTCCAAAAAAGAAAATAATTAATAATAATCGCAGAATCATGGACGCCCCTTAATGGCCTCAATCTTGATAATATAATCAAAACCTGTGTTTGCTAAAAGATTCACTTGATAATGCCCTGTACAATTTTTAAGAATATTTTTATACCCTGAACGACGGACAACCCCATAGGTCACAGGCTGGTTTCTTAAAACCTTCATGAGCTTGTCTGTTGTGTCCAACACCCTGACTGGGTGTGGACTAAAAAACGGTTGATTATTGGCATCAACAACCGCAACGTCCTGCCCCGTATAATACCGGATACCACGCACATTGGCCTTGGATGTCAAGACGGTCATGGGCTTTTGCGTGTGTTGAGGAATATATTGAGAGGCCTGATAAGATGAAACAAGCTTGTCAACGTCCCCTTGCATCAAACAAGCCGTCAAAAAAACAGGACATAAGGTCAAGGCCAAAACATAGAAGGCAACCTTAAGCCTTCCTTGAAGAAGCAGACTGAATCCAACCCCGTATAACGCAATCAATGAACCTGAAAGAAAATAAACAGGCGCCATTGAAGAAATATAATGTTGATAAAAATGATACCCTGCGATAACAACAATACCCAAAAGCGCTAGAATAATAAAACTTGCAGACAATAATTTCCGCACACTCTTTTCATGCTGAACATCAGATAAACGATTCACAATAAATTGACCTGCCAATAACGCTAAGGCAGGAAACACCGGTAAAATATAACTCGCCAGCTTTGAATGCGCTATTTGAAAAACCACAAAGACTACCACGATCCAACTCAATAAAAAATAATCAATCAGCGCCACCCAATTCTTTAACCGTTTAAATAAATCAATGAAAGCTGCCACCAAAAATAAGCTCCACGGGAAAAGGCCCAAAACCATGGTCAAAGGATAAAAGAACCAATGATCATTGCCCCTATGCTCCGCTTCAAACAATCTGCGCCAATGGTCATTATAGAAAAATTCATGAATGAACGTTTTTCCGTATAGCGTATAAATATACTCATACCAAGGCAAGGCAATGATAACATACAACAATAGGCCAACAATAATCCATTCATTCTTCAAATAGTTCATTTGACGGCCATACATGAGAAAAAGGACCACGGTCATCAAAGGAATAGCCAAACCTAACGGACCTTTGGTCAAGGTGGCTAAGGCGCAAAATATGAAAAAACCAACCCATCCCATGGCTTGACGTTTGGGCTGTGTAAACCCAAAAACAAACATGGTCAAGGCCAATAAAATAAATACTGTAAATATCATATCTGTAAAAACGGTCTTGCCCATGCCCGCAAAAAACGCGCTCGTTGAAAGCAGCAACGCAGAGAAAAAAGCTTTTCGCTCATCTTGAAAGCCCATCAACCCTAAGAAATACACGGCCATAACACCAAGAGTAGCAAATAAGGCTGGAAAAAGGCGGGCTGTAAATGGAGATTCTCCCCCCATTTTAAACGCCGTATCTAAAAGCCAATAAGTCAGCGGCGGTTTCTCAAACTGAGGCTGGCCAAAGATAAGCGGCACAAGCCATTCATTATGAGCGGCCATTTCTTTGGCCGTTAAAGAATAAAAAACCTCGTCTGGATCAGAGAGGCTAAAAAGGTTATTGCCCAACAAAAATAACGCTGAGCATATCAATAAAAGAATAAAAATACGCTTGGAAGAAAATAGAGGCATATCGCCTTTGCGTAAAAATGGTGGCGGGGAGTGGATTTAAACCACCGACCTGTCGGGTATGAACCGATTGCTCTATCGGACTGAGCTACCCCGCCATTGAAAATTTAAGAATTTCGATTTTAGATGATATAAATAATCTTGGCAAGCGAATTCTTTACCTATTGTCATTCTCGCGAAAACGGGAATCCAGAATAACAATACTCACCCTTTAAAGCATGCGGACTGGCATCCGTGATTTTGACACGCACTAAATCCCCTGGCTTATTTTCACCTAATGGCAAATAAACCAATTTATTACCATCTGTCCTTCCTACAGCCTTATTAAAACCCTGTCCCTCTAATACCGGTTCTATCAAAACAGAGTGTGTCTGGCCTATATGTGCCTGATTTTTCTGGAGGGTTATCTCTTGTTGAATTTTGTTTAACAGCACAATACGTTTCGTCTTATCTGCATCAGAAACATCATCCTTATATTTCTTGGCTGCTATAGTACCCTGACGCTGGGAATATTTAAAAATAAACGCTGAATCAAACCCTACCTTTTCAACAATACGTCTTGTATCCTCAAACTCTTCGTCCGTCTCCGTCGGAAACCCGACAATAATATCGGTAGTCAAAACAACATGAGGAATCTTGGATCGGATTTTATCAATCAGCATCAGATATTCTTGAGCTTTATAGGTCCTGTTCATCATCTCCAAAATACGGTCACTGCCTGCCTGTAGAGGCAAATGAATATGCCTGCAGACCTTGGGGTTTACAGCCATCAGGTCTAATAAAGAGTCAGGAAAATCTTTAGGATGTGGCGAGGTGAAACGGATACGCTCAATCTCTTTAATCTGGCTTATCTGACCCATCAAATACGCAAAATCATGGGGTCCATCATGCCAAGAATTGACATTTTGACCCAGCAAGGTCACTTGTTTAAACCCTTCAGAAGCAAGGCGTTTGACCTCTTCCATGATATTGTCAAGCGTTCGGCTGCGCTCCCTGCCGCGTGTGTACGGGACCACGCAAAAGGTGCAAAAATTATTACACCCACGCATGATGGCAACCCAGGCATTCACACTTTCCTTTTGACGGGCGGGATACACATCTGAATAAGTTTCAAATTCAGATAAGGTCACATCAAACGACTTGGGGCCTTTAGCTTGAGCTTCACGAATAATATCCTTAAGATTTTTATAACTATCCGGCCCTGCGATAAAATCAATTTTAAGACCAGCATCATCCAACAGCGCTTTACGTAAATGGGTGGCCATGCACCCCAAAATACCGATAATCAGAGGATTATCCTTGCCCCGGATATGCCGGATTTGATGCACCCTCCCAAAAATCTTACGTTCGGCATGATCCCGAACAGCACAGGTGTTAAGCACAACCACATCCGCAGTCTTTAAATCATCGACAAATTCGAAGTTGTCTTTGATAAGAATCGAACGCACCAATTGACTGTCATACTCATTCATCTGACACCCGTAGGTTTCCAATAGCACGCGGAGTTTGCGGGCTGGTTTTCCGTCGGGGATGGCGATTGTTGCGTTATTTTCGTTGTGTTGATCCATTGCTCATTTTCCAAACTGTCATTACTGCTTACCACAATGTCATTCCCGCGAAAGCGGGAATCCATCTTTATACCTTCTTCGTAACACGTCTGCCACGGTTCATTCAATTCAAAGCTGACGATCTCCTGATTCTGAATATAGATCGCCTTAAAAACAATCCTCATGAAGCTTTTAATCAAAAAATCAGTTTGCTCATTATCCTGAATTTTTCGCAGATGTAAAAGAAAATCTTGGCTGGCCCTTGTCAGATTTATGGTGTTTCTTTTGTCCAAAATCTTGAGCTGTACGCTCTTGATATCCTGCCTTAACTTCTTCTCCAGTCCCTTGTGGCGGTATGGGCCATGCTCCGAAAGGAGCCGAATTTGGCGAGGATTTTACGGGAAAGGTCGATGGCGCTGATGCCTTTGGATCCGGTGCAGAAAAGAATGGCTAAGAGCTCAGAATTGCTCAAAGCGCCCGCGCCTACTTTAAGCAATTTCTCTCTTGGCCGGTCATCCAATGGCCATGATTTTATGCCACTTGCTTTAGTTTCTTTCGCCACTTCTTCTCTTTTCTGTTTCTTTGCTCTATTTTAGAACCATATCGCTGACGTCAGCGATATGGTGTCACTTATAACAGTACTTGGTCCCCACTTAGTCTCGACTTGGTCCCAAGTTTAATCAATCTCTTTTCCAAGACAGCACTTTTTGTATTTTTTCCCGCTACCGCAAGGACATGGTTCATTACGGCCTATCTTCGGTTCAGTGCATAACCTTCCAAGCTTATTCTGAGTTTCTTCATCTTCGTTTTTCCAACGTGCCTGCCGTTCATTAATTTCTTGCGCATCATAAAAAGTTAACCAATCTCTCTCATACCCGCTAAATTCATGACTATTAAAAGCTTCCTCAACATCTTGGGGCATGAAATGTGCGGAATAAAAATGATTCAATTTCTTGCGATTTTCCTCAATCTTCGCGAAAACCAAGAGGGAATTCTTATATTCTTCACATTTCAGATCAAGAAGTGCATTGCCAGCGCTTTGACGGGTCTCTTGGTCTTCTTTCTCATTGTTAAATATTCTATAAATAAATGCTGATACCTCTTTTTGACTGT
Organism: Candidatus Omnitrophota bacterium; assembly: GCA_015233375.1. Taxonomy (GTDB): domain Bacteria; phylum Omnitrophota; class Gorgyraeia; order Zapsychrales; family Fredricksoniimonadaceae; genus JABDGZ01. Next base: position 13,041 of record JADFXW010000001.1, read on the forward strand.
CAGGATTGTGCCATGCGATTAAGACCAAGCCATCTATAGCCGTAGTCCGACAAAACCAACCGCTCGTTTGATCTGATGCCATTGCTTTAAGAGGACCAATGGCAACAGGCCCGATCTTTCTAAACATGCACGGCAACGTTTCAGTGACCCAATCACAGTCATAAGCATCCGCCCAACGCACCGCGCGCAAAAGAGGAATCACCGTAGATTCCGTACCAATGGCGCCAAGAATATTGGTAGCATGTACCACCGCCCACCAATCTGGAGGTTCTCTCGTCCAGTTGAATTGGTCGGATACAATTTCTGATAGAAAAGGAACGATACGGTCTTGCCTGATGACAAACTCATCTACAACCGCCCGTTCAAGTCGATCTTCTTCGGTATAAAGCAACTCTAATAATTGATGATCTGTATATTTTGAATAATCCATTATCTTTTATCCTTTACATTATGCTTCCACTTCTTCTCTTTTCTGTTCTTCGTTCTAATGGTGCAAGAATTCTCAATTTCTCGCACAAGTTGTACGAGTTCTGTGACAAAACTTACCATATCGAGGTAATCCTCGAAATGGTTTGCCCCCCTGCCATCTTTCTCCAACAAGCTGTTGGAGAAATTAGGCAACAGCTTGTTGCCCAGGAACTGCTTAAATCTTCCGATATCTCGTCGTTCTGCCAAGGCCAATGCGCTCAATTTTCTTTAATCGCAATAACTTATCTAACACTTGATTGACCGTTGGCCGTGCAACCTTGGCATGTTTGGCAATTTCACCCGGGCTTGCCTCTTGCACTTTTTGTAAATATGCCCACACTGCCAGTTGCTTGGGTGACAAAATTTTCTCGATGTTTTCCGCAGACAACAACTCAATGGCCGCTTTTGCCTGCGTATAAACTACGGATAAAAAGAACTCAAGCCAAAGCGTAATATCCGGCTTGTTAGTGCGCATGGATTTTTGACTCTTTCGAAGAGCCACATAATAATCTGGCTTATTGTCCTCGATTAATTTTTCGTGGGAAACATACGGAACATAAACATAGCCATGTTTGAGAAAAAGCAGGTTCGTTAAAATACGTGAGATCCTGCCGTTACCGTCTGTAAATGGATGTATGAGCAAAAACTCAACCAAAAAATTCCCGATGATCAGCAACGGATGATACTTTGCTTCTTTAAAAGCCTGTTGCGTTGCTTCAACCAATTCTTGCATTTCTTTGGCAGTTAAATAAGCAGGCGTTGTATCAAATAAAATGCCAAGCGATTGCCCTGCCTCATCGATCATATGGACTTTATTTTCAGTTCTCTTATACTCGCCCCGATGCAATTTATCTTTCTCAACATGCTTTAGTAGTTCTTTGTGAAAATGTTTAATAGAGCCTTCTGTAAATGCAATAGTGTCCCACGCATCAAAAACGCTCTTCAAAAGGTCATAGTACCCCTTTACTTCCTGCTTATCACGATCAGCAAACTTCTGGACAGAAAACCCCCTCATTAATCTTTCAACATCTTCATCGGAAAGCTTTGCTCCTTCTATACGCGTGGAAGCACCTGTAGAAGTAACAAGAACGTATTTTTTCAATCGTCCTAAAACAACAGGATTAAGCTTGGCCCCAGAATCCCATCGACCTTTTAATTCGTCGATTTGAATGACCTTCGACCAGATTTCAGGCGGTAAATTAGCTAAACGCTGAGTAAATGGATTGCTCATGGAAATGACCTCTTTCTTATATTTCGAATATATAAGATTATATAAGATTAATTTGATTCGTCAAATGAAACTGTGCGATCGGGAATGTTCACTTTTTGCTAATGTTCACTAAATAGTGAACATTAGTGGCTGAGTGAACATTAAAATGCGGCATTATTTGTACCATTCAAGCCCAGCAACGGCCTCAATGATGGCCTCCATCGTGCGTCATAACGCGGGCCAACGGCCATCCACACTCCAATAGCACACGGAATTCTCGGAACTGTTGTCATCCCCGCGAAGAAACATAGCCCATTCCTGTTCCAACCGTTAAATATTATCATCCAACCATTAATTTCTAAAAAGCTGTTTGCAAGCCGCCTAATGAACCATCAAGCCCTAACCATCGTCGAAGATTGACTAAAGGTTTAATATAAACTATGGCAGGAATAAAGCCACGGGCTTTTTGTAATAGCCCTAATTGAGCAGGATTAAGATGAAATTGAATCGATTCTTGGCTTTTCTGTGTTAGTAAATCTTTGTGGGTAGTTGTCAAATCAATACCTCCTGCAGGGAGCCCTCGTTTTTCAGGCGTTATCTGCGCCGCGTCTCTGATGACTTGGACATCAACATTAGACCAAACCCATACCTTATCTTGTGAGTTATCTTTCCCATCATAAGAAGCCCTGAGGGTATAACCCTCTGCATCAGGAGGCAGTGTTGCTTTAAAACGATAATATCCCCACCTATAATCATGAATTATTTGGGCGTCAACAAAATATTCCGTCCATCCTTGTCCTCTCATCTTTAATTTAACTTGTACTCTAATATTTTCCACAGGAACTTCTTGTCTAGTAAAACCAACGGTAAAATAAACGGCGCCATCTTCTCCCACAAGCTGGTCACGTCCATGCAGAGATGGCTCATATTGTTGGAAATAAACCTTAATAGAAGGAGGAACTGTGAGCGAAAGATCAGGATAATGCAAAAGGGCGCCCTTTCGCCATAAAAACTGAGCAATGCGGTTAGCAAATAATAAATTCCCTTGCGAATTAGCATGTATCCCATCATGCATAAACCATTCTGCACCCAATATGTCCGTCTCAATCTCACTCAAATAAGGGATATCCTGATGCTCTGCCACTCTCCTATAGACATCGGCATCACGTGATTGCCCTGGTTTATGGGATCCTAATAATAAGACCTGACAGTGATGGGCCTTGGCTTCATTAACCATTTGGTTAAGCGTGTATTCAATCAACCCTTCATCCTTCCCATCAAACCAATCATTCCTGCCATGCCAAAGAATAACCAAGGAAGGGTGATAACGTTCAAGATCGCTTGGCAGTCTGGAATATCCATCAGTATAAGTCTCGTGTGGATGTCTGTGATTAATAACCCGTTCACCTGGAAAACCGGCATTAATCACCTTGAATCCTATTAATTTCTCAAGAAGCGCTGGATAGGCATATTCAGGTTCAATCACCCCGCTTGTCGAGCTGGAACCAAACGCTAAAATCGTCCCATCTTGAGGAATGGCCGTAAACTGCGCTCCTGCATGAAACTCACCAGCCACCTTAATAACCGTGTTAGAAAAAACCCAAAACTTTGTCCTGTCTGACTCGGGTTTTCCGTCATAAGAAGCCATGAGGGTATAGCGTTTGACTCCAGCAGGCAATACAGCCTTAAAAAGGTAATAATTGTAGGGATATTCCTCAACCATATCAGCATGAACAACCCTATCAGACCACACATGTTCACCGAAATTTAATTTAACCCTCAACTTGATCTGATTCTTATCAATCCCTTGTTGGCCAAATCCAACCTTAAAATAGACAACCCCATCGGATCCAACATACTGAAAATTATCATAGAGATCAGGCGAGTATTCCTCAAACAAAACCTTTCGTGATGGTTCAACCTTGATGGAAGTGTTGGGTCCTGAACTTAAAGCACCATGTTTCCATAAAAATTGAGCAACTTTCTGAGCAAGCAACTTATTACCCGGCCCATCAGCATGCATCGCATCAAACATATACTCATCATTCCCAAGCACTCCTTGTTCAAATTCATTAAGATACGGCACCTCTGTTTCTTGAGCAACCTGACGAAATACAGGATCATCCTCTTTCCCTGTTTGATCATTCTCATTTGTTCCTAACAATAGGACCTGACAGCCCCTCTGCCATGCCATGTGAATCATTCCCTCTAATCCATCTATAGTGATTCTACGGTCTTTCTTATCATTCAAATCATTTTTCCCATGCCATAAAATAACCAAGGAAGGATGGTGCGTCTCTAACAATTCCGGAAGCCTAGTAACGCCGTCAATATACTTTGATTCATTGGGATGCCCGACATTGACAACTCTTTCAGCAGGTATCCCCGCATTAATGACAGGATGTCCAATCATTTTCTCAAGAATCGCAGGATATGAATCCCCTCTATTGACGACCCCTTTAGTTGAACTTGAACCAAAGGCAAGAATCTTCCCCCCAACAGGGATTGGTGTAAACAAGACATCTCCCTTTAAAGGAGATTGATCTAAATGCCCTTGGACGGATGTCAACTCAACGCCAATTTCTTCTTCTCTATCCCCGCCTGGATTATCTATCATTGCGGAATCGACTATTTTAAGCGTTGCTTGAGGGCCTTGGGAGGCCATGGCTAATGAAAGCCCTCCTGAAAAAAACTTTCTGGGCACAAACTCTTGCGTTTTTGTATCTATCTGTTCTTTAACATAGTTAAAAACACCTTTCTTAAACGCCTTCAAATACATCTGATAAATGTCATTTATTTGACGGTTATCATCAACATGAACACCCATAACCTTATTCTTATCGACATAAACCTGATCTAAAATGCTGTCTTTAATTTTTTTCTTGTACCACGTCGCTAAAATAAGGCTGTGATAAACCTGTCTTAATCTGGCAAAATTCTCGTTTTCATTGACTTCTTTGGTTAGCTCGGGGATGACTATTTCACGGACAATTTGGCTTCCTGATTGATTAGTAGAGACGCCATTGATGGCGTCTCGATGACAGGATTGAGTGCCTTCATATTTCTTAAAAGAAAGATAATCCTCCTCAAGCATAACCTTTAACTTACTCTCCAGCACATACGCCGCTTTAACCTTAACGTTCTCATATACAACCGCTTTTTCTGGGACTATCCAAACCTTATTAAAAGTTCTGACCGGCACATCGCATGCTCCATACCGTTTCGCCACTTGTTCATATACCCGTTTCCAGAATGTTTTTCCCACCTTATCTTCCGGATAAATCAAGCTTGCCGTAATCTGTTTGAGCATATAATCTTCGGCCAACAAATCACGCCCCATTTCTGTTAAGCCAAAACTGAAAGGAATAATCCTGTTTTTTTCATAGGGGCTCAAGTTTACCCAAAAGTCTTTTTCAGGAATGGTCAAAGAGGCCAGGAAATATTTGATTAATTTTATTTTTTCTTTTGTAGAGACGCCATTAATGGCGTCTCTACGGCCATCTCCACGGTCTAAAATGAAATCAAAACGAAAAGGATTATCAGGATTGATTTTAAGGCCTTTTAAAACAGGCGGCTTAAACCCAGGGCTTAAAGAAACCATTGTTCCAGGCTCAGGCAAATGAAATTCCTGAGCAAAAACAGGATTGACCCCAACAATACTTGTGATTAAAAAACACAATAAAATAAGGATAAAAATTATCTTTTTCATAATTAATTAAAAGATACCATAATAATTTTAATAATGCTAATTGGAGTTTTTAGACAAAAAAACAGGAACTTATAACTATTTTATTTAAGGAGAATATCCTGGCGTCTTTGAGCCCAAATAATACTTTCAAAACCATAAAAAGCCCAGGTAACCCCTAAGGGCCGGACAACCCTCTTTGTTAGTGCAGAAAGTGGTTCCAGTAAAAAGCCCGTCAAAGAAAGGAAAAAGGGCCTGTATCCTGGAGTACAAAACTGGATGTCAAAGCCTTCTTGAGATATCATTTTTAATATTTTATTATAATTTGGCAAGGCTAAATGGGTTGCATCATCATAAAAATTTAATGTCCCGGCGCGTTTGGGAAAATGAACGCTTGCTTCACAAGGAAAGGAAAGAAAAAGAAGCCCCCCTTCTTTCAATGATCGAAGCATAGCGATTAAGACGTCTTCAGGCGCAAGGCAATGCTCAAGATTATGGGCACTGATAAGAGCATCGAATTGGCCTTTTAAACCTTGAATTTCTTTCACAAAATCATTGGGTTTTGTAACAATATATTGATCTGCGGATTTTAATGAATCATCCTGTTGGTTATAATCGCCGATATCTAAACCAACATAATAAAGATCAGGCCTGAGCGCCTTGGTCACATAAGGCGAATTATTCCCGCACCCGACATCTAAAACCTTTGCCCCAAAGGGAAGCTTTTTAATAAAATTGATTTTCCCCCTCGGCCTTAAAACTGCTGAAGCCAAATACCTCAATAAAAGCATCCCCTGTTTCACGATCCAAAAACCCTTTCAATCGAGCGATACCCATCAATAAAATCTTTGATAGCCATTTCTATTTTCTTGAAATCCTTGGACTTTAGCCACTCGTGTTTAAAAACACTGGCACCAAAACTGACCGCATTGGCCCCATGCGCGAAAAAAGAAGCCATATTATCAGGTTTGACTCCCCCACAAGCTAAAAGCTCAAGATCATCAAAAGGCCCCCGAATTTCCTTGAAATAATCAGGCCCCCAAAAACTAGACGGAAAAACCTTGACCATGGTGGCCCCTGTAGCCCAAGCCGCATAAATCTCCTGAGGGGTCAAGGCCCCGGGAAACACAGGAATACGATTTTTAACACAATAATCCACCACCTCTTTAACCAATACAGGCATCACAATAAAACTGGCCCCTGCCTCAAGGGCCGCTTTTAGGCTTTTCATATCCAAAACTGTCCCTGCCCCAATTGTCAGCCGCCCCTTGGAGAGTCTTCTGGCCTCTCGAATCAATTCAGGGGCCCCTTTGGTATTCATGGTTATCTCAATGGTCTTTAAACCCGATGATTCTATACTCACCAACAGAGGCTTTAGATCATCTGAAACTATCCCGCGGATAATGCCTAAAATAGGTAATTGCTTAAAAGCCTGAATCTCCATCCTATTCATCCACCTCGCCAACCAGGCTTTCATAAAATTTACGATAATTTTCTTTCTCATCACTATTGCGTAAGGCTATAGCTGCCCGAGGATGCTCATCCAAGATGCCCGCAATGGCATAAGGGATGATATAACCCCATTCCATTTTTTCGCGTAAAGGTATAAATTCCTTGGAAATCAAATCAAGGACAGGACGAATATCAAATTTTGGATTTTTTAAAAATCCAAGAATTAATTCAAGCGGACAATTGCCGGCCGCACGGCCTAATCCATAAACCGTGGCATCCACATAATTAGCATTGTGGATAATCGCTTCTATCGTATTGCCAAAAGCCAACTGCTGATTGTTGTGCGCATGAATACCCACCTCTTTTGATTTAAGGATGGTCTTGGCCTTCTTCACAAGAAATTCCGTTGTTTCTTGATAAAGGGCGCCATTACTATCAACAATATAAATCACATGGGCCTTGCATTCTTCCTCCAGTTGATGCAAGCATTCATTCAGCTCATTATCCAAAGCCCTTGAAATGGCCATGAGATTAATGGTCGTCTCATAACCCTTGTCTGCAAATTGGTTGACCAAATAAATCGCCTTATCAACATCCTTCACATAACTGGCCACACGTATCATATGCACCGGGCTTTCCTTGCGTGGCAAAATATCATCCACATCAACCCTGTCCACATCCACCATCACAGAAATTTTTGTTTGAGAGGGGATCCCGTCAATGACCTCATGAATATCCGCATCATCACAAAATTTCCATTTCCCAAACTCATTCGGGGAAAAAAGTTTTTTCGAGTTTTTATAGCCGATTTCCATGTAATCAACACCCGCCGCTGAAACGGCTTTATAAACCTCGCGGACAAAGCGGGTATCAAAATCATGGTTATTAATAAGCCCGCCATCACGGATGGTGCAATCTAAAACTTTAATCTGCTCTCTAAACATATGACCCCTTTCAACTGATGACTACTATTGTTAAATAAATTTCCTATAAAAGAAAAGGCCCCACCAAATAAACTTCATGATTACCATGACCTGGATGGATTTCTAAATGGGCCCTTATTTTATAATCACCTTCACGCTTCGTCATATCAATTTTAAACATTTGATAGGACGATCCGTAAACCTGTTTAAGGTAAGCCTTCTGGTCATTCATGGTCAAAATCAAATCTGATTGTCCTTTTACAAAAAATATCAAGCAGGTCTTAAGAACCGTGACTGTCATTTCAGGAATAGGCGTTTTTTCCTTAATAACAGACGGCACAAATTCCTTTAGCCCATACTCATGTTTTATAACTCCAAGATTATAAAACGAATGACGGCGAACATCTAAGAAAAAATTGGCCTTAAGAAGTTCATTTCCGCTTCCCATTATAGCTTGAGGACAGACATTCTCCAAAGAAGTTATCGCCTCTTGTTTTTCAAAAGATGGTAAGAGCATCGTCAAAAGATAAGCCGGATAAATCGGCCAGGTCTTGTCATCCCCTAATCGCCCGTCAACAACTTTATCATCTCCTGACGGAAAAGAAAGATACACTGGACGCAATCTTTTAATCTTGATAAATTCCCGGGCGATGGTCACATCTTCAATCACCTGGACACGCACCGGAAGATTTAAATGGTGAAAAGCCATGGTGTCAGAAAGATTGTCCTTCCAATGCGCCATATTAGAAACGCTCATGACGGACGCCCCACACAATAAAACAATCAAACGTTTTTTGTTAGTCACAAAACCAGTCAACCAAACGCTTAAACATAAAATCAATATCAGACAATCCGGATAAACATAATAATAACTAAAAAATAACATGGTTGGGAAAAAAGCATCCTGCGGCATAATAAATGGATGAAGTCTCATATGCGGCATCAAGAATCCTTTAAGCACCACCATCATGATAAGCCCCATGCAAAAATACTTCTCCTTCAATGCTATCCTGCTTTTTGACGCCATCCATAATACGAATAAAAAAGATATAAAAGCAAATACGCCCAATAAAGAAAGGTCCCAGTATCCAAAATTCCTGCGTAAAAAGAAATAAAAAAAAGCACGGATAAAATCCCAAAGGGTTTGAGGAGACCTGAAATACAACAAAAATTTATTCAAATAATCCCCTTGCCAGGACCTGATGCTGCAAACCGCATTTTCTGAAAAAGCATAAGCAATAGCCGCAAAAATAACCAGCCCCAAACAAGTTATTCCTAAATATTTCCACAACCGCCTGCTAAAAAAAACCTCCTTGCCCTGGTACAAATAAAGATAAAACAAATAGATAAAAAATAAAAAGAAAAAAGACTCGTCAGTTAAAAACGACATCAACAAAACAGTAAAAATAACAGACAGCCGTAATCCACCAAGCTTGTCTAATCTTATATTTGACCAAACCATCAGTAAAAAATTACCTAAGAAAAGGGTCATCACCAATATCTTTCCCAGACGGCATGGAAATAAAAGCGTTGTCAAAGAAACCCCTGTATTGAGCATCAATAACCCGGCGAACCATGCCATATCACTGTTTTTGAATAACCGGTATATCAAAAGACCTAACAATAGCACATTAACCAAATGCAATATAATCAACGTATAATTCCTAAAATATCCCACTTCAAAAAACTGCCAGAATTTAAATGAAATCATTTCAATAAAATAAGAAAACTGTCGAAGCCGAAATGCCCCATCGTTATAACGGCTTATCAAGGGTTTGAGGAGATCTGATTGATTGAATCCTGAATGAAGGGTCACTTTATGAATCCCGTCCGCTGACCAAAAAAAATAATAAGAAGGGTTTTCATCCATTAACCAATGGATAGGACGGGTATTAACATAAAAAAAGACACCCATATTGACTAATAAGATTAAGCCAATCCCCCAAAAAAAATTATGGGTATTAAAGATATTTTTCATTTGAATTGCCCCATAGATTCAGCCACTATTTCTCGCATATAGGGCTGATCGCTGATTTCTAAGGCTTGAATAAAATTTTTCGCTGCCGCTTCTTTGTAACCCAACCCCATTAAAGCCAGCCCCGTTGAAAAAGTATCAACCCTATAGGCCGAAGGCCAAAGAAACTGATCTAAAACAGGACGAGACCTTTGATTCAAAAAAAAATTTAACTTCGACCTATCACTGTCCGATAATACCTCAGATTTGAGGCGTTCTTCAAATTTTGCTAAATCATCTGATAAGTGGACCTCGCCCTTTTTAACAAAAATAACAAACGGGCCATTCACCGCAATAAACTGCCAATCCATTCTAGTACATAAATAGCGTATTACTTTTTGTTCTGATATATTCCCTTGGCTTAAAATGACTATTTTAAATCCATACTTCTTTTGGGCCTTGTCCCATTCTTTCGAGGGGTTTAAATAAACATTAATCTCATCATGCACACGCCCATAATCCAAATGACGGCCATCATCAAAGGGCTTCAATGCCGGATAATCGAACCATAAGATAACTCCACCTAAAGGGGAAGAATTAAAAACTGGACCCTTGACACCATTGTCCTTTAACAAATTAATGGATTTTATCACATAAGGATTCGTATCAAGCAGCATCGCCTGATGTATTTGACCATTAAAGTAGACCTTTTCATGAAAGAAATTATAAGCTTGAGTCACAGATACAAAGACAACAAAAAAACAAAGCACGAAATCAACCCACGGACGCCAGCTCCAAGAACCCCAAATCTTCATAAGACCTAAATTCTGCGATTGACGGGCCATGACATAAGCCGCCACAACCGTGAAAAAGATACAATTACGCGCCATGCTTAAAAACATCAATAAGGCGACCCCATATAATAGGACCAAGACCAAGTCCTTCTTTTTATCCAGAAAAAATAAAACAACAGGGACTGCCATCAAGATGAGAAAATAGAGATAATCCAATGAAAAAAAGATATCAATCGGTGCCTGCAACTCCTTCATCATGCCCATCATCTGATACAATCCATAGTATTTTGGAAATAAAAGGACTTTATACGGAAACAAAACACCCTCAAACCCATAAGGATTTATCATAAACACGGCCATGAAGGCCAATAAACTCCAGGCCAACGCTTGCCCCTGTTGAAAACCACGGGCCCACCCTGCCATCAAAAAAATAAAAATAAGGGCCTCTCCATAAACAAAAGCACCCATCATGTGCATGTTGACCCAAAACACACCCATCAAAGGCAGTAAAAATAATTTTGAAGGTTTTGGATTATCTTGATATGAAAAAAGAACCATCAAGAATAATTGGACAAATAGAACATTAAGGATATCAGGCCTTAACAGCGACCTTTGAAAAAAAGCATACGAGATAAGGAGGATTAAAAAAGTCAAAAAAGAAAAAGGAATCCGACGCCTGGCATAAAAAAAGAAAATTCCAAGGGATAAAAGAAAAAATAACGGCCTAAATATCTTTAAACCCAAAAAACCTTGTATTTTATAAAGTGAATAAATAAAAACACTGCTTATCCATTCATGACAAAGATACGGTGTTTTCTCATTCAAAAATGGGAATACATCCTCATGAGGCATTTGGTGATGCTGCAGAATCCATCGCCCCGTACTTAAATGAAGCCACACATCCTCTGTTTCAATTCCTTGATGAAAAAAAAGAATAAAAAGAAATACGCCTAAACACAATAGAACAAAAAAATAACCTGCTTCATGAAATTTGACGGCCCTGTTTTCCATAAATATCGATCACTGCAGTTTTATCTTAAAAATGAGTTTTTTGACCAAACCCTGATACCCCTCATACAAACAGGCTGGCCGATGGGGCTCATGAGGAAAAAAGATGGCAAATTCACCTGGGGCCATCACTAAATCTGTGAAAGCCGCATTGTCAAAAAGTTTATAAAAACGAGAATCGCCTGGATCGTCATATTCCGTCAATGGGATTAAATTCTTTATACGCGTTGTCTGCATGATTTCCATGCCCTGGACCATATATTGCAAATCCGCATAAACCTGATGGGTCTCAAAACGGTTCTCAACCGCATTTTTAGGGACATAGTTCATGACGCGCACAAATAATTCCCGGGCGTTAATTTCTATTTCTCCTTCAGGCAATAAAGCGCAATCATGTTCTTCAATAAATTGGACAATAGCCTTCAGATGAGGTATGGCGTAACGATTTAAATTATCAATGGTATCTATAATCATGAAACAAAACTCATTCGATGGATATCTGAAACCCCATGTTGTTGAATGGCCAAACGGTGCGCCTGTGTCGGATATCCTTTATGTTTAGCAAAACCATATTGAGGATAAATTTTATCATAAATACTTAAAATATGGTCCCTATAAACCTTAGCCACAATAGACGCGCAAGCAATAGACAAAGATTTTCCATCACCCCCTACTATCGTCTGGTAAGAATAAGGCAAGGACGACCTGAAAATATTCCCATCAATCAAAAGCATCGTGCCTTGAACAAAATCATCCCTCAAAACTTCCGATTTTGCAAGCCGATCCATTAATTCTTGAACTGCCCTGTCCATGGCTAAATGCGAGGCGTTAAGGATATTGACCCTGTCAATGACCTTCTCATTCATGACACCAATCCCCACATAAGCCTTTTCAAAAATCTCATGAAAAGCAGCCGTACGGGCCTTGGGTGACATTTTCTTTGAATCATTGATAGGATTTGAAAAATGAAACTCACGTAAACAAACAGCGGCTGCAACCACAGGCCCTGCCAAAGGGCCGCGACCTGCCTCATCCACACCTAAAACAAAACGCAAGCCTTTGTTACGGGCTTGCGTTTCATAATAAAGCCAATCTATGGGTGCTTCCATTATTTGGTCTGATCCACCTGGACCCTGGCCTTTTTGCCTAAACGATCACGCAAATAATACAATTTGGAACGTTTGATAATGCCTTTTGAAACAATTTCAATCTTATCAATAACCGGTGAATGAATAGGAAACGTTCTTTCAACACCTTCACCAAATGATATCTTACGCACGGTAAAAGCAGCAGCTACTCCAGACCCTGTCTTTTTAATGACAGTGCCTTCAAAAGGATGGATACGCATCTTATCCGCTTCCTTGACCTTTATCTTCATTTTAATGGTGTCCCCAACATCAAACGCTGGTAAATCCTGGCGTAGACTTGTTTTGCCGACTGAAGCAATTTTCTCTAAATTCGTTGCTAACATTTCTGACTCCTTTTTTTCTCTAATAAATCAGGCCTCAACCTTTGTGTGAGGCCTAAAGCTTCTTCTTTTCGCCATGTTTCGATGGCTTTATGATTGCCAGATAATAACACATCTGGCACCTTTATGCCACGAAAATTTGCAGGCCGTGTGTATTGAGGGCCTTCCAGCAAATGGCCCTCAAAAGACTCTTGGACCAAGGATTCTTCTTTGCCTAAAACACCTGGAACAAGACGAGCCAGGGCATCCACAATAATCATGGCAGGAAGCTCGCCTCCAGTTAAAACATAATCGCCTACAGAAATCTCCTCATCCACCAAATGCTGGCGTACCCTTTCATCAATCCCCTCGTAATGGCCACAAATAATAATCAGATTTTTAAAACCCGTCAAATGTTTTGCGTGTGATTGGCTAAAGGTACGCCCAGCCGGGCTCGTATAAATCACGTGGGCCTTTCTTCTGCCCTTTATGGCCTTAATCGCATCAAAAAGCGGTTGTGGCGTCATGAGCATGCCAGGCCCTCCCCCAAACGGCCTATCGTCCACCTTGCGGTGTTTTTTATCATCAGAATAATCACGCAAGTCATGCACATGAATTTGTATCTTCTTTTTCTCTTGAGCGCGTTTCAAGATAGACTCATTGATGATGGGCCTGAACATTTCAGGGAATATGGTAATAATGTCAAAACGGATCATAGTTATTATTCTAGAGATACCCACGCCTTTAAAGCCGTTGTTCTGATGTTCATTAAATTCACGCATTGCGTGTTTATGGACACTTTAAAAGTTTTTTCCGAAACATTAAGGGATTTTTCGCCAAAAGTCGTCAAGGCTTTGCGATAATTGTTTTCCAAATATACTAAGGATACTTTAGAAAACAATTATCGCAACGCGTCGCCGACGGCGAAAATATCCCGTTTCGGAAAAAACTTTTAAAGTGTCCATAAACCGTGCCACCATTTACGCCTTCACAAACGTTATCAATTAAAAATTGACTAATTCCGAATTATAATCCGCAAAAAACTTATTTTGAAAGCTCTCATAATCATCTGCCTCAATCGCCGCACGCATCTTTTCCATCAGTTTAATATAAAAATACAAATTATGATAGCTCATGAGCCTTACACCCGTTATTTCATTCATGTTTAATAAATGACGGATATAACAGCGAGAATAATTACGGCAAACTGGACAATCACAATCCTCATCCAGAGGTTTCAAATCCTTCGTAAATTCACTGTTTCGGATATTCAACTTTCCCCTGTTTGTAAAAGCACTCCCATGCCGGCCATATCTAGTTGGAATTGAACAATCAAACATGTCTATTCCAAGCCCCACCGCCTTAACCATCTGGTCCGGCAAGCCAATACCCATAAAATAACGGGGCTTATCCTTGGGCAATAACGGGACAACCCAATTTAAAGCCTCAAACATTTCCTTGACCGTTTCCCCCACACTCACCCCTCCAATGGCATAAGCATCCACCTCAAGGGCCAATAATTCCTCTGCGGAACGCTTGCGCAAATCTTCATACACAGAACCCTGGACAATAGCAAAAAGCCTCTGGCCTCGTTTGTGCATCCCTGTTTTATGGAAATGTTCCTTCGTGCGCTTGGCCCATTCAGTGGTGCGTTTAAGGCCGCGAATGGCTTGCCGGTGATCACAAGGATACGGCGAACATTCATCCAAGGGCATGACCATATCAGAACCCAACACCCGCTGAATATCCATCACCTTTTCAGGCGTAAAAAAGTGCATGCTGCCATCCACATGGGAACGGAATTTGATCCCCTCATCCGTAATCTTTCGAAATTTGGTCAAACTAAAAGCCTGATACCCTCCGCTATCCGTTAGAATAGGCCTGTCCCAATTCATAAACTGATGCAAACCACCAACATGCTCCATGATCTCCAATCCTGGCCTCAGATAAAGATGATAGGTATTAGAAAGAACTATCTGAGACTGCATGTCGTATAAATCGACACAAGACATGGTCTTAACAGTCGCGGTTGTCGCCACAGGCATAAAAAATGGAGATTGCACCTGGCCATGCATGGTTTGAATAACCCCGCGCCTGGCCTGTGTTTTAGCATCTCTGTGAATTAATTTAAACACCTTTATAAACATCCCCTCTTGAAGCTATCTTTACAATAAGAACAACTATCTCTTTTTTGAATACTTCGTAAATAACCCGGAATTCTCCTATACGGTATCGATATAATAATGCCTGTGGGCGTGTTTTTAATCGTTTAATATTGGGGCCGTAATAGGGATCTCTTTCCAGCTGTTGAAAACAATCATCAAGACGCTTGGCAAAATCTTCTGAGCAAACTTCATAGAATTTTCTTGCCTTGGAAGATAATTCAACCTTAAACCTTGCCACGTTTGATAGATCTCCAGGAAACACTTTTTTTGGTCTTAAATTCTTTTCGAGCAATATTAATATCATCCCAATCTTCAGACGATAGGACTTCATCCACTCTCTCTTTAAGAAGTTCCCGAACAAAGGCCGACATAGACTTATACTCATCAGCGCAAACCTTCTTAACGCGACGATAAAGCGGCTCCGGAATCCGTATCAACAATTCTTTTGACATGATAATAGACATAAACAGGCCCTCCTATCAAAAGTATATCATTCTACCATATGTTTTCAAGAAGAAAATTTTTTCCTAAAAAAATACCTAACAAAATCTTACACTAACTGCAATAGGTGCATGCTTATATATTATTAGCCAAACCAAGAAACTCCTTAAGGCTTTTCATCGGCTGAATATTAATTATCACTGGCACAAAACCTAGGGCGTTTTGAAGTTGTTTGAGCAGGGCAGGATTAAGGCGGAATCTGATTCCTTGGCCACCATTTTTTGTTTGTAGAAAACTATTAGCCTGACTTAGATCGATACCACCGTTTTCTCTGCTTGGGTTATTTGTTCCCCCTTTCTGCACTCCATTTGTACCCTTTTTTAAAAAATTTCCTAACATGTTCAAAGGGCTCCTTAGCCCTAAAACAGTCTCTCTTCTGTGCATATGCACCCCGACAACAGCATCCAAAACAGCATCCCGCGCACCCCTTAATATTTCAGTGCTCATGGCCCTATCGCTTGATTCTAAAGCCAATTGGGAATAGCCCCCGGCCATTGCCTGACTTTGAGATATCTCTTGGCTTTTCGTTTGAGGATACTTGACATAGGCTTCCACAGAATTCCCGCTAAACCCGACTCCAGCATCTGAATAGGGGGCATAGCGTCCTTGATGAACATCATAAAACACAGCTTTTTTTAAATCACCGCATTTTCCTCTCATTTCTTCAGAAAAACGATTCCCATTCCACGTCACCACAGGTAAACCTGTTTTTGAAGATAACTCATCAAGAAGTCGGTATAACTGTTCTATTCCAACAGATGTGAATTGATCATTTTCTTCTACAAAAATAACAGGTTGTTTTTTACCGTCAATCTCAGCCAATAAAATTTTCACAATACGCCGGGCTGGCACAATTCTCCCTTCAGAATCAACAAAGGTCACGGCTTTCACTGTCCCATTGGCGATATACCCTGCTAAGCCTTGGTTAATGATATTAGTATTCGTCACTGTCTGACAAGCCGTGCTTCCTGGATAATTTCCAATATTTAATAATTCCCAAAAATCATGGGTAAACTTAGCCGTCCTCCCATCTGCTGATGAGCTTGCAATAATACTTTCCCATCCGTGTCGGATCTTATCGATCCGCGCCTTTATTTCTTGAAATTCCTCAGGTCCCGTTTCACCCAATTTCTGATACTCAAAAGTCCCATCGGCTTTTCCAATTCTCTGTTTAAGAGCTGCCTGTTCTTCCATAGGCAGATCCTGGGCAAAAAGAGCAACCAAACCATTTAAAAAATGGATATAATCTGGACTGCTAAATTTATAAGAAGCAAACTGTCCTTGAGCTTCTTCCATCATGGCATGATACATAACATCAGCTAATGGAAAAGTAACCGTATCTCTTGATATAAAATAATCGATCAAGCTAATCATGTTTTGACCAGTATAATCTGTTCTCTTTCCGTTTGAACTCTCCAAATAGTCCTTTAGCTTCTGGGGATCTTCATAAAAAACATGAACACCTAACTTTTCTAACTTTTTATGCATTGTTCGTTCTACAATCAATAATAATCCCTGATTAAAAGGCTCTAGTACTCCTTTTATAAAACCCTCGAAATCCATTATGTAACCAGTCTCAAAGGCTTGCTGGATCAAGCCTGCCCATCCTTGCATATCTTCAAACGTTATGGAAGAACCTTTCTTAAACATATCCGAAGTAACGGATTGAAAATTATATAAGTCTTGGTAGGCGTCCAAAAGACGAAGCATTTTTGATCCCATCAAATTTATCTGGTCTTCCGAAGGGTTATCTGGCATGCCTTCTAAAGCTATTCTCATAATATTCATAAAAATATTGCTCTTATCAGAATTCTGAATGATGGCAAATTTAGACACAGCTTCATATAACTTATTTTTAATCGATGTGGAACTTTTTTTGCTTTTTCCAGCTATCCTAATAATTCTTAAGAAAGTGGCCAGCCCATCATCTGTCAAACCTATCCGATACAAAGGAACAAAAAAAACATGAGGAATTTGGCCCTGGTCTTCTTGGGTCACAATATCTTCATCTTCTTCGAGGTCTGCCTTACTCCTTGCTTCTTGAAAAAGTGATTGCCATATTTTACGGGCAGCTGGGTGTAGTTTCGATTCTATCCGAGACAATCCCTGCAAAGAAACGCCGTTTAAAATCATTTCTCTAATTGAGTTTTGTTCCTCTGCTGTTTTGACATTCTCTTGCAAATTATTCAAAACCTGAACAACCACCTGTTCTCTTGCAGTCCGGTTTGCTAACGTATCTATCTTCAATCGAATAACATCAACCAAGGGAATGTTAAACTTATCTGAAATAGATTTAAGCTGTTTAAATTGATTAGCACTCTGGAGCTGTGTTATAAATTCTTTCATAGCTTGACGAGAAATCTCTAAATCATGTTGAGAACCTGACATAATCTTCCTGGTAATAACGGACAGCTTTTTTAATTGTTCCTCTAAAACAAACATATTGGACACTATGAATTGAAAATGATCCAGGGCATGTTGAACATCAATCAACGGCGCTCTTTTATCCTCTGGCAACGAAGCATTCTCTGCCTCCCGCCTTTTATTTTCTTGATGAATACTTGTCTTTAGAGATTCCTGCAACTCCTCCAAAGATTCTTTGGGATTTTCGTTAATAAGTCGAATAATCATCAATAAATCCCGAGGGGCCAGAAATTCAAGAAGTTTCTGGATATTACTGAGGGCAACCGCATACCGATCTGGAGAATTGTAAAAAAAATCTTTAAAAATCTCTTTTGCCCTAGAGACATCAACCCCATCTTCAAATAATAAATCAAAAGTAAAGACCTTTTCATCTTCACCAACGCGTTTGGCCAATGGATACCATGTGCGCTCACGATTAATCTGTTCGGCGATATAATTGACCGCATGCTTAAAGTCCTCATTGTCCAATTTCTTTAAATAGGCAGGACGTTCTGCTAAATATCTTGCTAACTTAATATTAATTTTATAAATCCTAACTAAATCCCCAGGTATTAACATAAAGGTAGGTAATAGTTCACAAGCGCTTGATAAAAAAACCTTCACATCTCCTTGAGCTTCTATAAGAAGAGTTTCAATATTATTTTTCTCAATCATCGCATCTAATAAAAAATCCGGAAAGCTTAAAGCCTTCCAAATGGCGCCAATCGATTCAAAATCATCTGGATATAAAGCTTTCAAAATCGATAAATAATGCTCCTGGATGTCTGGGAGTATTAAATGGGAGTGTAATAAATTCTTAACCTTTTTGTATTCCTCACTTGTTTTATCCATCCCCCTTGCATGGGTTATTAATTTAACAAGGAAAACCCCAAAATCACCCTGAGCAGACCTTAACATCTGCGTTAACCAATGCTGACTATCCGTTAATAAAGCAATACGATCCTCAGGGAAAGGCTTATCCGCATACGGATTTTTATGGACAAATCCTAATATAATCTTCTTCAATTGATCACTATACCCGGCAAGAGGCGGTTGAAAAACAGGTAACAAT
>JADFXW010000001.1:32179-32701 GCA_015233375.1 Candidatus Omnitrophota bacterium
AAAGAGATTTGTTGCGGAGCACTTCTTGCTATTTTAAGGGGAAGAGTCATGATTTCTGTTGAAATGAGCGAATAAAAAAGCCCTCCTATAACATTAAGTTCCCTAAAACTTTCTGGATTTTTCCGAATGAGATGGACAATGTTCTGGATACTAATATCTAAAGCACCCAGTTCCTGATCCGTAAGAAATTTTGCCAGTTGACATAAATACTCCGATCGTTTATCCATAAAAGTTGTGAGAAAAAGAAATGGCGCTATTTGAATCCTTATCCCTGGATTTGTATAATAAAGCCAATGTAAAATCTTTATCCACTGCTCATACATCTCACCACTTGCACTGCCTGAACCAAATTTCAAAAAATTTTGTGTGCGGCTGGCTAAGATTTCCTGGGCTCCTTGAAACCATTGCTCACCAAATAAATCTGTAAAAAAGGGGTCTTGCCCCATCATGTCCAACACCGCTTGCGTGCGTTCCTCACCTAAATCTTGCCCACAATTGTACCCTGGTTCCAATTCAGAATTC
>JADFXW010000001.1:32780-47316 GCA_015233375.1 Candidatus Omnitrophota bacterium
TTTTTTCTTTTTCTATATTAATCAATTCCTGGACAGCATTCAAATAAGCCCGCCGAAACCCAGTCACGCTCATCGAAAATAAATATGTGTACCTTTCCCCCAGCACCCTATATTCTTCGAATGGCTGGCTTAATCCTCCGCCTTTTGCTTGAGATGCTAAGAACCCAACCCCGCGTCTTAGCTCTTCCCTATGCATCTGGAATTGATCATCTGTTATTTTTCCTTCATCAAACATCTTTTGTAATTGTGGTAATAGACGCAATTCCAATAAAGCCTTTGCCACATCTTTATTATGATCATTGAGACTCTTTATCATTTTGTCGAATTGGGCCTCCGCTGCGTCAATAATCCTATTTCTTTCTTCAATCAAAATATCGTGAACACGAACCATTTCCTGTTCCTTTTGTTGCAATGTTTCTCTAAGTCTTGCCACATCTTCTAACGGACCAGCAGTGACACGTTCCTTCAATTGGTCCACCTCTTCTTTAATCCTCCTATATTGGACCATATCTGGAGACGCAACCAAAGCCTCTATTTCAGTCATAACACTTTTTAAAATCTGTGGACTGGATATCATCGCATGGTTTGATATCGTTATACGATTTGAGCCTTCAACCTGCTGAGTCTTTGCCTGAACAACAAAACAGCCATCAGCTGAACTTTCTTTAACCATAGCAAAATTTTGTGTTGTTGTGAGCACGGACATGGCCATACTAAAACCACCAGAAAAATACCTTCTCGGGATATCTTTTCGCGTCATGAAATCAAAATCTTCCTTAATATAATTAAAAACGCCCTTCTTAAATGCCTTTAAATATTCTTTATATAATCCTTCGACATCATCCTTGACATCCATTTTTAATTTCTTGTCAATAATCGTCGAGTTGTATTGAACCCCCCTGACCTTATTTTTATCCATATAAACTTGCGCTAAAAGGCTGTCCTTTATCTTCCTTTTATACCAAGCCGCCAGAATAAGCGAGTGATACACTTGACGCAAACAGGCAAAATTCTTGCCTTCGTTGACTTCAGTTGTCAGTGCAGGGATCACGATTTCACGGACGATTTGACTGCCTAGGGCGTTGATATTGTTTGGCGTATGGGGATTTCCCTGGGGTGCTTTCAGATTCAATGATCTCTTGCTTGGCGGCGTGCTTGGAGACACGTTCTTTGTTGTTCTGTCTTGAACATGTCCCCTGGTTGGCATTAGGTTTTTACTCATAGCTAGATAATCCTGTTCTAGCATCACCTTTAATTTCGCCTCCACCACATACGCGGCCCCCACTTTAGCATTTTCATACACAACCGCTTTTTCTGGGACTATCCATACCTTATTAAAAGTATTCACCGGCACATCAGTGGTCCCGAATTTCTTTGCCGCCTCACTATAAACCCGGTTCCAAAATTTCTTACCCACCTTGTCTTCCGGATAAATTAAACTGGCGGTTAACTGCTTTAACATATAATCTTCTGCCAATAAATCACGGCCCATTTCAGTTAGCCCAAAACTCTTCGGGATGATACGGTCCTTTTCATAGGGGCTTAGGTTGACCCACAAATCCTTCTCTGGAACAGTAATACTGGCTAGGAAGTATTTAATAAGCTTGGTGGCTTCTTGTTTTAAACTCCCCCCAGCCCCCTCTTTAAAAAAAGAGGGGGAGTCGCCTTTGTCTAAAATAAAATCAAATCGAAATGGATTGTCTGGATGAACTTTAATACCTTTTAAAATGAGCGGATTAAACGGTTGGCTTAAATGGACCATTGTCCCTGGAAGAGGAAGACGAAAACTTGTGGTGAGTGAAGCCGAACCATCATCTGCTTGAGCTGGTAATATAGATACTGATACGCTCAATATTAAAGAAAGGATTAAAGACAAAATAAGGCTGTCTTTAAGGCTCTTTATCAACAATGGCATGAGGCTAATACGCAAATTTCACCCCTCCCCTCTTCCTATTTAAGTGTGTACCTTAATTTAGGCCTTGTCAACCCATCAGGGAGGCTTTTAAGATAGCGTTTTCTTAAAAAAATACCGTCGGGCGAACACAAGAGCAGACCCTGCGACATAAAAATATATAGAAATTAATATCTATAGAATAAGCATCGCATCACCATAACTGTAAAACCGGTAATGCTTTTGGATGGCTTCTTGATAGGCTTTCATGATGAGATCATAACCGCCAAACGCGCAAACCAGCATAAGAAGGGTGCTGTGGGGCAGATGAAAATTGGTGATTAACGCATCAAGCATTTGAAACTTGTAACCTGAATAAATAAACAAATTTGTCGAGCCATTTAACTGGCGGCTTATCGCTACAGACTCCAACACCCTTGTCGTGGTCGTCCCCACCGCCACCAGAGGCCTGAACTCTTTTTTAGCCTTTAAAATACCGTTATAAACCGCAGGCTTGATGCTGTAGTGTTCCGTATGCATGGGATGCTCTCGTATATCTGGACACTCAACCGGCTTAAACGTCCCATAATTAATATGAAGGGTCAATTCAAAAAATCGATGCCCCTTGGTCTTTAAACCTTTCATCAAGTCCCGGCTAAAATGTAAACCTGCGGTGGGTGAGGCCACAGAACCAGGATGCTTCGCGTACACCGTCTGATAATCTTCCCTGTCTTCTTTTGTATCCTGCCTTTTAATATACGGCGGCAATGGAATATGCCCAATCTTCTTTAAATGCCGTATAATGTTTTTCTTGTTAAAACGCACTATTCGTTTTTCTTTATCCTCCAAAACCGCCGTAATTGCGCCATCAAAATAAATTTCTTCCCCTTCACGAATTTTCTTAAGAGGCTTCACTAAAAC
The DNA here is from genome assembly GCA_015233375.1 of Candidatus Omnitrophota bacterium. Lineage (GTDB taxonomy): Bacteria > Omnitrophota > Gorgyraeia > Zapsychrales > Fredricksoniimonadaceae > JABDGZ01. Next base: position 35,593 of record JADFXW010000001.1, read on the forward strand.
CTCAAACGAATACCCATCATCCTTCTCATTTAACAAAAAAAGCTCAACTGCCCCGCCTGTTTTTCTCTGACCCAACAAACGCGCCGGGATTACCTTACTGTTATTGATAACCACGCAAGAACGAGCAGGAAGATAATCATTTATATGATCAAATGTGTCATGAATAAATTTGCCCCTGGCGCGGTCAATCACCAATAGACGCGCTTCTTGACGCCTTGAAGCAGGCTTTTGAGCAATCAATTCTTGGGGTAAATGATAAAAATATGAGGACAATGACCTACTTCGAGGAGAAATCATGATAATCCATTAACACGGACTGCGGATAATAATACGAAAGAATTTGTTTATAATTAAATTGCTGACGGGCCATGCCTAAAGCTCCCCACTGGCACATCCCCACCCCATGGCCCCAGCCTTTCCCGACAATGTCCACATAAAAACCCTTCATCACAATATCATAATTATTGCTTAACAGGACATTAGGACCCATCATATCACGAAAATCCTTGCCCTTTATCATAATATCCTGGCCATTCTTTTGGGCTATCTTCAAATGCAAAATGCGATCACTACGGTCACGGTCCACAATGGTGATATTGGTAATACGGCCAATTTTAATCCCATGCAAATTAAGGATTTCCTGGATATCCTTTAACCTGAAATTCTTTTTCCAATGCATATGCGGTGAGCCCTGACAAAATGGGCATGGAACACCTCTTAAAGGCGGGATATCCGATAACGCCCATAATTCATCCGCATCTTCTGTCATCCCGCCACAGGTGGCATAAAAATAGGTTGGGATAACCTTATGATTATAAGTCAGAACCTCTCCCTTGGTATAATCAACAGCCACATCCGTGCGGTAACGCTCAGCGCCCCTGCCTCCATAAACCTGGGAATAAATATCGTTAGTCACGTCATACAATTTACCCGCTGGATGAATAGAATAAATAGCATAGGTGCGGGCCGCCACTGCTTGCGCTTTTAACGCTTCCATTGGCCAATGCGAGGACACTTCACGATAAAGAACCCCCTTGATATAATCCTCCACATTAATGTCATTAATGACCGTAATCTTGTTTTCTGGAGTACGGATAAGGGTCACTTCGCCCCGAAATGGCCTTTCATCAATAATCAAAGAAGCATCCCTGGATGGCTCGATAAGCATCTTTTTGGCAGGTAAAACCTGAAGGCCAATTAAAATACCATGATCTAAAAGCCTCACGTGGCAATTATTTAAATAGGAACCATTGCCAATAATTTTTCCTGAAGATAAATCTCGGATACGGTAGCTGCCATGGATTGCTAAATCAAGCTCCCTTGAATCCCGCACAATAGCCACCTTTATCATTTGCGGGACCTTGGGCTTGTCCTTAGCTAAAAGGCCAGCAAAAGCAATACCAGCTGCCATTATCATGGAACATAAAACGAGAATAAGTCTTTTCATTATTTCTTCCCCATTATTCTTTTTAACGATTCAAATGTTCCAGGGCCATTGAGGTCAACTCCCGGCCACGTGACGTGCGGCGCAAGAGCCCTGCTTTTAACAAGTACGGTTCAAGCACATCCTCAATCGTGTCTGTCTCTTCATTCAAGGTCGCGGCCAATGCCTCAATGCCCACCGGCCCCCCATTATACTGTGTCTTTAAAACCATTAACATGCGCCTATCCAACTCATCAAGACCCATGGTATCAATCTTGAGGGCTGACATGGCATCCCCAACAACCTTTAAATCAATCCGGTCTTGATGCGCCACCTGCGCGTAATCCCGGCAACGCCGCAAAAGCCTGTTCGCAATACGCGGCGTCCCTCGTGAACGCCTGGCCAAACCCAGACAAGCCTCTTTTTCAATGTCCACATTAAGCTTTTGGGCTGACGATGAAATAATCCGGGCCAAATCACTGTCATGATAAAATTCCAGATGATAAAAAATACCAAAACGGTCCCTTAAAGGGGTTGTTAAAAGCCCGCTTCTTGTCGTAGCCCCTATCAAGGTAAATGGCTTTAAATTAAAATTAATGGTCTTGGCATAAGGCCCTTTATCAACGATGAAATCTATTTTAAAGTTTTCCATGGCAGGATACAAAAATTCCTCGACAGTCTTGGAAAGCCTATGGATTTCATCAATAAAAAGAACGTCCCCTTTTTCTAAATTGGTTAAAATCCCGATAAAATCACCCGCCCTGTCAATGGCTGGGCCTGAGGTGATGGTGATGCGCGCATTCATCTCATTGGCAATAATATGGGCCAGGGAGGTTTTGCCAAGGCCTGGGGGGCCTGAAAAAAGTGTGTGCTCCAGCGGTTCCCCCCTTTTTTTTGAAGCGGTGATGGCCACTTGAAGACCTTTCACCAAATCAGGCTGGCCCACAAAATCAGACAGACGCTCAGGGCGAAGGGAAAGGCTTATGACCTGGTCTTCTTCGCTTTCCTGGTTGATGACTAGACGTTTGATTTCATCCATAAGGGATATCAGAAAGCTGGGGTTGCGTTCTGGACATTTCTTACAATCTCAATATCTTCAAAGGGCCTCTGCTGGACAACGAGGATTTCCTTTAAACGGACCAACTCCAAAACAGCCACAAATAGACATACAACCTCTGTCTTTGTCCGGGAACGCGCCAAAAGATCCTTAAACGATAAACGCGGCTCGTCAACGAGAACATGCAACAATTCATGGATTTTTCCTTCAATCGAAAACTCTTCCTGGGAAACCTGGTAATCCTGTTTTTCGCCCACATGTTTTAAAGCCTCGGAAAGGGCTGTAATCAAATCAAAAAGCGTTGCTTCAAAAAGGACTTCCTTGGCATCCTCCTTGATTTCATTGAGCTTTTCTTCATCAACCAAGCGGCCAAACAAGCTCTGACGCATCAATTCCTTGGCTTTTAATTCTTCGGCAATACGCTTAAATTGTTCATACTCCTTAAGTTTATCCACCAACTCTTGCCGAGGATCCACACTCTCAACACCGGCCAGCGGATCCGGGGGAAGAAGGGTCTTTGATTTAATCTGCATTAATGTGGCTGCCATCACTAAAAAATCACCCACCACATCCAAATCCAGCATCTTCATCATTTCAATATATTCCATGTACTGGTCTGTAATCACCGCAATGGGAATATCACAGATATCGATGTCGTTCTTTTTGATAAGATACAACAACAAATCCAAAGGACCTTCAAATTTTTCAAGACGGATTTTATAATTCATGACATTTTCTAATCTCCATCAACCCCAAACGGCTTGACGGACTTCTTTCATCGTATTTTGAGCAAGACATTGGGCCTTAGACGCCCCTTCTTTTAGAATATTTTCAATTTTACCCTTATCTTGGGCAATTTCATTTCTTTTTTCACGAATAGGGTCCAACTCTTTATTAATATGACCGGCTAGATTCCTTTTGCAATCAACACAGCCTTTAAGCGCCTTCGTACACCAATGATAAACCTCTTGGGTTTGGCTTGAAGCAAAAACTTTATAATAACTATAAACATTACAATCTTCAGGATGCCCGGGATCAGTCTTTCTTGCTCTTTGAGGATCTGTTATCATCGATACAACCTTTTTTTCAACCAAGGCCGCATCATCTGAAAGGTTTATCGCATTATCATAACTTTTACTCATCTTGCGATTATCAAGCCCTAAAAGCCGGGGCGTTTCAGTCATTATCGCTTTACAATCAGGGAATATCTCTTTTTTATAAATCGAATTAAAACGCCTCGCGATTTCACGGCACAATTCCAAATGAGGCAGCTGGTCTTCACCAATCGGGACCGCATCTGCCTTATATAAAAGGATGTCCGCTGCCTGCAAAACCGGGTAGCCTAAAAAAGCATAGGTTTGCAAATCCCTGGTCGTGATTTCTCTAAGCTGTTCTTTATAAGTTGGATTTCTCTCAAGCCACCCTAAAGGTGTTAAACAGGAAAGGAACATTTGTAATTCCAAATGTTCAGAAACGTCAGATTGAAGGTATAAAATTGATTTCTGAGGGTCAATGCCGCAAGCAATCCAATCAAGAGCCATCTCAATGCCATAGCCTTGAAGACCCGTGCTGTTTTCATACTCACCCATCAAGGCATGCCAATTGGCAATACTAAAAACGCACTCGTGGGTATTTTGTAAGGAAACCCAATTCTTGATGGCCCCCAATAAATGCCCTAAATGAAGCTTGCCTGTAGGGCGCATGGCTGAAAAGACTCGTTTTGGCATAATAAGAAATTTGCAACAAATTACAACTTTCTTGCAATAGACTCTATATCAAAAACTTCAATGATGTCCCCCACCGCAATGGTGTCAAAATTAGATACCGTGATCCCGCATTCAAAACCTTCGGTCACTTCCTTAACATCATCTTTGAAACGCTTTAAGGTACTCACATGCCCGGTATGCGCCACATCCCCATTGCGCAGCACCTCCGCTTGTATCTTATTTCGAATCTTGCCCTTTTGGACATAACAACCAGCCACAATACCTGCCTTGGTTAATTTAAACACATTGCGCACCTCGGCACGTCCCACAAAATGACGTTTGAGTTTAGGGGCTAAAAGGCCTTCCAAGGCCTTCCTTAAATCTTCCACCGCATCATAAATAATACGGTATTCCCTCACATCCACAGGATTATTCTCAAGTTCCTGACGAGCTTTCTGATCAACTGCCACCTGGAAAGCAATTATAATAGCCTTCGAAGCATTCGCTAAAACAACATCTGAGGCATTAACATCCCCGACAGCCGCATGGATAAACCGCAACTTGACCTCATCTGAAGGTATTTTACTCAACGATTCTTTAAGCGCTTCCAAGGAACCCTGCACATCCGCCTTGATGATGACCCTCAATTCCTTAATCTCGCCCTGTTGAATTTGAGAATAGAGATCTTCCAAAGATATCTTAGCTGTACCTGAGAGTTTCTCATTCTTGAGTTTTTCTTGACGCATCCAAGCTATTTCTTTAGCGCTTTTTTCATCTTCTACGCAATAAAAAATTTCACCAGCCGAAGCGACTTCGGAAAGGCCCAAGACTTCCACAGGCATCGAAGGCCCTGCTTCCTGGATAGGCCGCCCATGACTATTAAACATCGCCTTTATCTTACCGTGCAAAGGTCCCACAACTATCGCATCCCCCTCACGCAAGGTCCCATTCTGGACAATCAAAGAAGCCACTGCCCCTCGGCCTTTACTCATATGAGCTTCGATAACAATCCCCAGGGCCTTTTTATCTGGATTAGCGCGTAACTCCAAAACTTCCGCTTCAAGAAGAATACGGGCCAAAAGATCGTTGACCCCTTCATTGGTCAGCGCTGAAACACCGACAACACCTATCTTACCGCCCCAATCTTCCGGCATTAAATCCAATTCAGACAACTGCTTCTTGACCCTATCTATATTAGCTGCTTTCTTATCTATTTTATTTAAAGCAACCACAATCGGGGCATTCGCGGCCCTTGCATGGTCAATAGCCTCTTCGGTTTGGGGCATAATACCGTCGTCAGCCGCAATGACCAAAACAACGATATCAGTGATATGGGCACCCCTGGCACGCATCGCTGTAAAAGCCTCATGGCCTGGGGTATCTAAAAATGTGATATTGCCATTCGGTGATTCTACTAAATACGCTCCAATATGTTGTGTGATACCGCCATGCTCACTGTCAGCCACATGCGCCCCGCGAATGGCATCCAAAAGGGAAGTTTTACCATGGTCAACATGCCCCATAAAGGTAACCACCGGAGCCCTGGGTTTAAGAAGAGATGGATCGTCCTTTTGCTGGGCATGCACATCTATCAACTCTTCTTCTTGCGTCTTACTCTTGACTAAATTAAAACCAAAAGAATGGGCGAGTTTCGCAACAATATCTTCCCCTAAATTCTGGTTGATATTAGCAAAAACACCCATCCCTAAAAGTTTCTTCAACACGACATTCATCTTTTGATTGACCCTAACCGCAAAATCTTTGACGCTGATAGGGACCGGTAATTCCAAATCAACAAGTGGACCTGCAGGCTGCCCGTCAGGAACAACAGCCGCAGCTATGGAATCTGAAGGTCTATGATCCCGACCTTTGAGGCCACCAAAGACAGCCTCTTCAACAGATTTCTTTCTTTTCTTGGCTAAAGGTTTAACCGCCACAAAAGGCTCGTCATATTTTACTTTTTTCTTAAAACCATCAACAGGCGGCATCTCTTTAGGCAGATCAATTTTCGTGACATCAATAACCGGCGCTACTGGTTTGACAAGGGCCGCGGCCTTTGGAGCTTCAACTTTCTTTACTGGATCTTTCGGCGCCTGGATAGGGGAAGACGAAGGCGGGACAACGACTTGTTTATCCGCCACTGGTTGTTTAACGGGAAGGACAGTCTCCTCGGAAGCCTTAAGGGTTTCTGGTTTTAACGGCTCCTTCTGAGATTTTTTCTCCTCCATCGGCTCATCATCTGCCTCAAGGGCTGTTTTCTTCCTAACAACAGCCGCCTTAGGCTTCTTAACCTTGGCCGCTGCAGATGCCTTGGCTTTAGGCTTGTCCGCTGTTGGAGTTGCTTTGGGCTTGCGAGCCGCTTTTTTAGGCTCTGGCTCATCAACAATCTTCTGACCAATCCCTTCATCTGCCAAAGCATCCCTGATGATCATTTCCACAACAGAAGTTAATTCCCCTCCTTCTTTGGAGCGTAATTTCAATGACTTGATTTTATCATTGATATAATCTTCTGTTATTTTAAGCTCTTGGGCTAAATCCGCAATCCGCATATTATTCCTGTTCCTCTTCCTCTTTGGAATCCTCATCCGATGGTGTCGTGTCAACCGTGGCCGCTGGTGTTGTCCCAAGGACAGGCTCTTGCACCACAGCACCTGAAGAAGTCTTTTGTTTTTCTTCCCACTGTTTGGCAGAATAAATATCCAATTCCCAACCAATTAATTTACTGGCCAACCTGACATTCTGGCCAAATTTCCCGATAGCTAAAGATAATTGGTCCTCATCAACAATGATATTGACCCTCTTTTCATCAGCTATTAACTGCATCTGTGAAATTTCTGCAGGTGAGAGCGCTGCCTGGATATATTCTTTAATGTCCTCTGAATGGCGGACAATATCAATCTTCTCCCCGTGTAATTCTGTAACAATATTCTTCACACGGCTGCCGCGCATCCCCACACAGGCGCCCACACAATCGACTTTCTCATCTTTGGAATAAACAGCTATCTTGGTGCGCTCGCCAGCATCACGCGCAATTCCCTTGATTTCGATAATCCCTTCGTAAATTTCAGGGACCTCTAATTCAAAAAGACGTTTAATAAAATTAGGGTGGGCTCTGGATAAAACGACCTGTGGTCCACGGTTATCCTTGCGCACCTCAAGCACATAGGCCCGAATACGCTCCCCTTGGCGAAACTCTTCCTTACTGCTCTGTTCGCTTTTAGGGATAAGCGCTTCAGATTTGCCTAAATCGACAATGATATTACCGCGTTCAAACCTGTAAACACTACCAGAGATGATCTGCCCAATACGGGCGTTATATTCACCAAAAACAACATCTTTCTCAGCTTCTCTGATTTTTTGGATAACCACCTGTTTCGCTGTCTGCGCGGCAATCCGGCCAAATTCACTGGAATGAATTTCTTCATCCTTTGCCCATGCCTTAATCTTGCCTGTCTTTCTGTCCAAGACAACCTTGACATCCTCTTCCTTGTCCACAGACCATATCTTTCTTGCCGCAGAAGCCACGGCTGCTTCAACGGCCGCAATCAAGGTTTCTTTATCGATACCCTTGTCTCTTTCTAATTGTTCTAGAATAACCATTAATTCACTGTCCATCATGACCCCCCAACTAATTTTTTCTTTTTAACCCTTTAAACCACCAACATTCCTTTAATAATAATCGATAGCGGTAAAACAATTTGTCGGCCCTTTAAAACCTCTATCGTCACTGCTGATTCTTGAACTTGCGTTAAAACACCCTGCAGTTCTTTTTTTCCCTCCAGAGATTCATTAAGCCAAAAATGTATTTCTTGACCCTTAACCCGTTTGAAATCTTTAAAACTAACCAATGGCCTGTCTAATCCTGGTGACGAAAGTTCCAAGGAAAAATTTTGAGGTTCCAGGATCCCTTCATTCTCAATAGCATCCTTCAAAAGTCTGTTTAGTATAACACAATCACCTATACTAATTCCACCAGAAGGTTTATCCGCAATAACTTGAATAAAAATGTCATGGGCAGGCCCCGTTATCTTCAAATCGAGAAGCTCTGAACCTGCTGACTCAAAAATCCGAAGACATAACTTTTCAATTTGTTCTTTTAATTCTGACAACTGATACCTCACGCCTCACGTAATTTTAAAATCGTTTCCTTAAGCCTTTCCTGCGCCACCACAATCACCTGGCCACCCCGCCTGACCTTTATCTCTACCTGGCCCTGGGCCAACAGACGTTTGCCGATAACAACGCGTAAAGGTATGCCGACTAAATCAGCATCGTTAAATTTACGGCCAGCGCTTTCATCCCTGTCATCCAACAACACCTCTAAACCCGCTGCTTTAAGATCTTGATAACAAACTTGGGCAAAACTCATCAGGCCTTCATCAGCCGTCTGCACAGGTAAAATCTCCACATCAAAAGGAGCTATCTCCTTGGGCCAAATAATACCCGCCTCATCGTGATTAGCCTCAATGACCGCTGCAATCAAACGACTGACTCCAATACCATAACAACCCATTATCATCGGCTTCTGTTGCCCATTTTCATCCAAATAAACAGCCCCAAGACTATCTGAATATTTAGTCCCCAACTGAAAGATGTGTCCCAATTCAATAGCCACCTGACGACTCCATCCTTCGCCTGGATGAGACATCCCTTCCTCTTCCTTCCTGACCTGACCATTATCCTTGTTTATCCAAACCGCATCCTCCCCAATCGGCGCTGCGACTAAAAACTCATGAGACACGCTGCCCCCCATGGCCCCGCTGTCTGCGGCTGACACAATCACATCAAGGCCGCAGCGTTTAAAAATCTTCAGATAGGCATTCCTCTGTAAATCATAATTTTTCTTTAAACCTTCCCAATCCCTGTCAAAACTATACGCATCCTTCATGATAAACTCACAGGCGCGGACAATGCCATAACGGGTTCGGAGCTCATCCCTGAATTTTGTCTGGATTTGATAAAAGGTCACTGGCAGCTGACGATAACTTTTAACAAAATGCCCGATCAAATGCGTGATGACTTCCTCGTGTGTGGGCCCCAGACACATGCGTTGCCCTTTCTTATTATCAAAAGCAATCATGATCTCTTTGAGAACCTTGTCACGGCCCGTCTTTTGCCATAACTCGATAGGATGCAAGGAAGGCATCAATAATTCATGACAACCTATTGCATTCATCTCTTGACGGATGATATTCTCAACCTTCGTCAATACCTTATAACCTAAAGGCAGATACGAATAAACCCCTGAAGTTAACATATGCACAAGCCCAGCGCGCAACGAGAGCTGATGGCTGATGGCTTCTGTTTGAGTCGGAACTTCCTTCAATGTTGGAATAAAATATTTTGACCAATACATAAGGCGTCCTTTTTATACAAAAAAACCTTCCGGTAATTTTACATTGCGTTTAACAAATTTATCGTAAAAAGAAGGCTTCTGGTTATTCACCTGCCAATCACCGATAACCTGTCCATTATCGTCAATTCTTTCCTGTTTAAAAGTAAAGATATCAACCAGGTTACCCGTCCCTGTCTTTTTATCATATTGTAAATCCGTAATATTGGTGACCCTTCTTATCCCATCCATAAAAAGTTCCACATACACAATCAAATCAATGGAACTGGCTAATTGTTTTTGTATCTGTTCACCGTTTAAACGGATACCAGACATAAGCATCATCGTAAACATTCGGGTAAAACATTCCTGAGGAGAATCCCCATGAACAATGGCCAAGGCCCCCGCATGACCTGACGCAATAGATTGCACTAAATCCAGAATTTCCTCACCGCGGATTTCCCCGATGATAATCCTGTCTGGACGCATGCGTAAGGAATTCACAAATAGGTCCCTTATAGTCACCTCTCCCTTACCTTCCATATTCGCAGGTTTAGCTTGTAGAGAAACCACATGATCCTGCATTAAACGAAGCTCGGATGTGTCTTCAATCGTCACGATACGCTCATGCCCTGGGATATGACTGGAAAGCACATTCAAAAGAGTCGTCTTACCACTACCTGTTGATCCACAAAAGACAATATTCAATTTGGCTTTAATGGCCGCAATCAAGAACGCTGACATTTGTTTATTCAAGGTGCTGCGTTCAATCAAATCATCCAGGGTCGTTAATTCACGAGAAAACTTCCTAATAGTCATCACAGGACCAACCATAGAACAGGGCGGTAAAATAACGTTCACGCGGGACCCGTCAAGCATGGAAAAATCCACGTAAGGGGAAGACTCATCCACACGCCGGCTTGTGCCTGATGCGGCAAGTATCTTTTGAATCGTATGCATCAAGTTGGTATTATCCGGAAAAGTGACAGAAGTCTTTTCAATTTTTCCGTTTCTTTGGATATAAACCGATTTTGCACCATTAACCATTATCTCGCTGACAGATGGATCCTCGATAAAAGGGCGTAAAGGCCCTAAACTAATGATGGATGATGCCAATTCCCTGATGATAGACTGCCGCTGATCCAGCGTTATCTTTAACTGTGTCTCCTGGCAAAGTTTATCAATAGCGCTCTCGACAAAGGCGCGCAACTGGTCATCATCCATATTATCCTTGACTTGCAAAAAATTGGTCTTTGCAATCAGGTAATGATGAATCCTCGCCTTTACTTCATCCGTTTCAAAATTAGCCATATAGCACCTCGCAAATTTTAAGACGCTTTACCAGTAAATAATTTTATAAACTTATCAATCCAGCCTGCCCTTTCGAAATCTGCATAAAAAACAAATAAGGCCAATATCATTATCAAGGTAAAACCCGCCTTGACAATAAAATCTTCTGTCTTGACTGAAAGAGGTTTACCACGCAACTTTTCAAGACCAATAAAAAACAAATGACCTCCATCCAAAGGGACCAATGGTAACAAATTAAATATAGCCAAAGAGGCGCTGATCAGGCCAACAATATATAAAACATAGGAAAATCCAATGGTTAAAGCGAATTTCACAACAAAAAACATGCCTACAATTCCCATCATCTCCTTGGGCGAATGGACCCCAATAATCATTTCATAAAGCCCCACATAGGTCTTGACCGTAATCGTCCATAACTCTTCAGCCGCCTTTAAAAAGGACCCGAAAAAACCATAACGCGTGACCGTAATACCTTTGGCGTCATTCATGGGAGATGGAGCAACACCAATACGCCTGATCATATGATCCCGGCCAAAAATATCCTTTTGATGCATCTCTTGAGGAAGGACAAGAACATTCATCAGGACATCTTTTCTCTTGAGCGTCATCATCAAACTTGATTTCTTCGACAGGGTTACTGCTTCCAGCAGATCTGACCAACGCTCAATCTTTTTTCCATCAACACTAACAATCTTGTCCCCCTTCATCAACCCAGCCTGCTGGGCTGGAGAATGATACACCACATCACCAACGAGAGCAGGAACATTCTTGCTAGAGAGGTCCATATCCACAAAACCTATCACAAACATGCACCAAAAACACACATAAGCCAATATCAAATTAACCACGGGTCCCATCAAGACAATAAGGGCCCTTTGTCCGGGAGACTTTGAAA
>JADFXW010000200.1 GCA_015233375.1 Candidatus Omnitrophota bacterium
TGGCTCTTCGTAAACACCAATCTTTCCTGCCTTTTGACGCGCTTGCATCAAGGCATTTTCCAACTCTTGCATGATCCGGTGAATATCCCCTTCGGTTGATCTTGGATCAAAAAAAATCAAATTACTTCCCGTAGAACGGGCCCCTGTTATCCCATAACGAAAATGATGCGAAAGGCCATAACGCCTGACAAAATCTTCCAGGACATTAAGGACCTGAGGATTAATGGACACAGGCGCTACTTTTTGGCGCAAGGCAACCATCCGGTAGGCCCAATCGCCCGCAGCCAAAAGATCTCCCCTTTGAAGGGCCATGGTCATCTCCAAGGTGCATTGACCCCAAATATTCTGGACTTCCCTGGTTTCATTGAGCATGGTATTCATAAAAACCTGGTCCAAGGTGTCTTCCGCAGGTTCACTCATCCCAATACGAATAATTTTAAGGGCCCTATTCATCTCTCTAATACTTTCAGGAGACATCGGAACCCTCACCATGTCAGGAACCATTGAATCCTCACCTGCAAAAGAAAGGACCATGCCGCCTAAGCCTGACAACTCATCCTGTGTCCCTGCTTTTTCTGCCCTGCGCAAAACACCTGTTTGGGACGCCACAATGGCGGCAGCGGTATTCTCTCGATCATCCATCATGGCATATTCCCGCCAATAGCGCTGAATCTCAATCAACCCCTCGCCAATCTCTTCAGTCTCAACCGTTCCATTATCAGGGGGCCTTACTCCAAATCCTCCTTTATAGGTCCATGCCCCCTCTTGAGCAAACCAAGAACCTTCTTGTGGGGCCGCATCCTCTGCTATCTTTCTGTAACGCAAATAATATTGCCCGCGTCCTGTTGGCATTTCATCAAGAATTAAATCAAGTGCCAGCTTATTGTTTAGAGATCGTGTTGGGAATTGATAAACCGGGGTCCCTAGAATGTCCATATTTCTATTTCTTGAAACCTGTACATAATAATAACCGTCAGGAACATCAGGAATACTTATCCTGTTAACCACCGATTTTGTGGGTGTATGTTTAGGCTTTTCCCCTAATATCACGTCAAAAGCCGTGGCAGAGCCCATGGCCAAAATACTGCTGATAGCAAGGCCTGAACCCGCGGAAATACCTTTCACATTCATGGTAATTTTTAAGCCTCGGCCTGGGCCAAACACATGGTCAAAAACCTCTCGGGCTGTTTCAACCTCTTTTCCTTCTTGCTTGGCTTTATCCAACAACGCTTGTGGAAAAAGACCCAGCGAAACAAGGGTTTGTAAAACAAGGTCAGCCTTACTCTTTTTGGCCGCATCATTGCTATTGCCCACCAATACCTCAAAACCAACATCCAAAGACTTAACAGCCAAGAATGTTTCTCCATTTAATGGATTGCCTAAAGCATCTCTACTCTTGGGCAAATCTTTTCGATCGCAGATTTCAAAGGTCAACTCAACGCTCCGGCCCACGGTACCATCTTCCCTGGACAATAAAGCCGCGTGATTTAAAATCCTGTAAAATTCTGACCGATAGGTCGAAAGGAAGGTCGAATCTCCAATCCCTCCCGCAGAATCCTCAACACGTACAGGAAGGCTGGCCACCACCCCTGAATAAAGACCTTCTGGCTTAAACCCTGTATCCACTTTCTTAAAATGACTTTTATAATAAGCCATCATATTCTCCCAAGACCCTTGAGCTTCCAATTCTTTAGTAATTCTGGCCAATTGCGGCCTATGCTGGCCCATATCTTTCTCTAAATTTTCTTTACCTTCCTGTTGATAATAATATTTACTGAATTGTGAATAAAAATTCCCTAGCCACTCCATGATTGTTAAAGAATGTCCTTTTAAATTCCCAGCTTGAACATTTTCCATAAAGGTGACAAAAGCCTCTTGCTCTGCTTGCCGCATTTGGTCTAATTTTTTCTGACCTAAATTAAGTTCATGCACGTGTTTAGGTACACTTAAGCCTCCGTTCAAATCAATCGCCTCCCTGGATTTCCCGAAGAGCATATGATTAGTTAAAAAAACATTCAAAAATTCCGCGGCCTGGACCTTCATCCCTGCAGTAATCTCGCCACTTGTCGTCAAAACCATTTCCCTTAAATAAAGAACCATATCCAAAAACTGTTGAAAGAAACGGCCCTCTTTATTTGTAATGCCCCGGGCTAAAATAGTCCCAGAAATACCGAGATTATAAAAAACGTTCTCCGCCGCTGCAGCGCCTATCCCATACTCATCCTCAATTTCACTAAAAT
>JADFXW010000201.1 GCA_015233375.1 Candidatus Omnitrophota bacterium
GACCTTGATTATTTAGTTACCAATCGGAGTGAATTCGTTATAAGATCCGTTCGAGAGAATCAGGTAAATATTGCTTTGGGTAACGGTTCTCTTGGTTGGTTTTATACAGGAACGAACAATGCTTATATATATAAGTGTTATACCTACTCTGATGACATTGCTGAGAATTTGACCCATGCCCCTCAAATGGTATTTGATTCCATAATCAATTCTTATGTGGTGGATCAATACCCAGGGTATTTTCCTCAGAAAGAGGAAATTCGTGGGGCAGCCTTATATTGGCCCATGGATGGTCGTATCTCTGGGGAACTTGATTATGAGAATTTTGTAGCTAAATACTTTGGGGGTGTTGTTAGAGATGTCTACTCTTTTAACTCTGACCCAAACCAAGAAATCTATATCTTAAAGGAAGATTCTTTTACTTCAGGAAATCTTCATGATATTCAAGAATTGATTGATCGTAGACGGGCTCACGGTATTCAAGTCTTCTATCATGTCCTGGCCTTGTCTAGTGGTCGTACTCTTACTCATGCTTTTACCGTCGACACCCTTCATTACTCTGAATTTTTGGTTCTTGGGCTTCAAGATTATCTTGATTCTAAGTGTTTTAAATTTTCTAGGGAGACTAAAACATTTAATACTGTGAAAATGGCTTCCGAACTTTCTTCTAAGTTTGGGGTTCCCTTCTATCCAGCAGATTCTAATACTTTTACTTTAACGAATATAGAGTTCGTCTCTCAAATTCTTTTTAATCTAAGTAAAGTGTAATCTATGTCTGATGAAGATACTTTAATTCCTTCGATACAGTACATACCTCCTGCGTTAAAGGGTGAACCTCTTTACGTAGAATTTTGTTCTTTGTTAGATGGGATTATGGCTTCCTTTTCTAAGGAGGCTAATTGGTATCCTTTACCGGAAGACCTTATGGTTCTTCTCCCTGGGTATGGGGATGAAAGAGCTGTCTCTTATTATTTTAATGCTTTCATTAAGCCTATCTACGGTACTCGCTTAGTTCAAGATATCCTATTAGATATCTTGGAATATGATGCTGTAGTAAAGGAATGGTTTCAGACAGGAGGGGCTTTTACCCCTTATAAGTTTGTGATTGAGTTTAATGACTTTCCTTCAAACCTTGATTTAGATGCCTATTTAAATCTAGTCTTCAGGTTCAAGAATGAGAGATCCCGTTTAGCTCTTATACACCAGTTAGGAAACCTTTGCAGTTCCCCTTTAATTCTTTCAGGGGATGCACGTTTAGGTTCTGCTGTTCTTGGGGATTACCTTGGCTCAATGTATCGTGGAGTTAAGGTTTGCATTTTTGAAGAACGTAAAATTATTGTAGATGATTATCCTGATATTGCTGATACTCAAGGCTTGTTTAAGGAGCTTGGGAGAACTTTCTTAAAGGTAACTACCTCTCCCTCTCAGATTCTTGGGGAATTTAAGCTTAGTGAGGATCAACCCCCTCAGAAGATTTCTGAGATTGATAGTCATACCACTACCGATTTTAATGGGTTGTCAACAAGGGATTGGTTTCAGTTTGCGTGGGATAATGATACTTGGGAAACTCCTTATTATTTAGCACAACCGACACCTCAAGTGTTGGAAAAACATACTACCTCTTAGGAAACAGATATGCTCTCAATCGTAGATCAAGGACACGTAGCGGCAGCTTCCTTTTTCAAATCACATACTTGGTGGATGGCGATTGGGGTTTGCCCATCGGTTATAAAGATCCTTGGACCTTAGGTCAAATTCCCCCGAATAATTTGTCTGCTGTCTATACTGAGACTATTTCTAAAGGCATTTCTGGAAGCATTGACGCACTCAGTAAAACTTCAGTCCTTAAGATTGTTTTGGTTAAGCAGAATTCTACGGTGTATGAGGAAGGGGTTTCTTTTCAGTTAACTGACAATAAGGTTGATTGGACTCTTGCTGGGTCTGAACCTGCTCCCACATCCTCTTATGAAGTTGTGTATCGTTACTCTACTGGGGCCGTAAGTTCTCTTCTTGATGAATATGGACGCAAGCAAGCGTTTCAAGTCTCCTTTGTGCAGGAATCAAATTCTGGTACTATTATTTATGATGGGTCAAGTGGTGGGGATTACTAATCAATCCTTACGGATCGTTGGACAAGTTTCTTCTATTACAGGGGCTAGAATGGATGGAATCCCAACTTCCACTGGAATGATGTTGGGGGCTATACCTTCTAC
>JADFXW010000202.1 GCA_015233375.1 Candidatus Omnitrophota bacterium
AGGTAACTCTTCATTTGGGCTGTGATTGTTATGGTGGCTTTGGTTTATATTCAATTAATTGTTGGTAATTGGATGCGGCACTCAGAATCAGGTCTGGCTGTGCCTGATTTTCCAACCATGGGAGGGGCTCTAATTCCGACGATGGATCATGCTATGTTAAACCGCATCAATGCCTGGCGCTTTGAGAACAACTTGGAACCTGTGACTATGATGCAGGTTTATATTCATCTTCTGCATAGATTTTGTGCTTTGCTGATTTTATTGGTCTTGTTTTATATTAATCATTTTGCCATCAGAAAACATTTGGATAATGTATTTATTATGAAGACGCTGTTTTGGATCAACATAGCTGTGGGGATACAAATCATGTTGGGTATTTCAACTGTTTTATTAAAAGAAGAACCTATAATAACCACGATTCATGTAACGGTTGGTGCTTTGGTTTTAGCTATGTCATTTTTATTACTTCTACGTTCCAGTCCATGTTTTTGGGGAAATTTTTTACAACAATTAAAGAGCAAATGAATAAACAAAAATTCTTTGGATACATAGAATTGACTAAACCCAGTATTATGAGGCTGGTGTTGGTGGCTACTGCTTTAGGGTTTTATTTTGGAGATGGAGGAGTTCATCATCCTTGGATTTTGTTTTATACGCTTCTTGGGGCAGGGTTGACCTGTGCTGGGGCAGCGGCATTAAATCATTATATAGAACGAGATGTGGATGCTTTAATGAACAGAACTAAGAATCGGCCATTACCGTCGGGCCTTATAGCTCCTGACCAAGCTTTAATATTTGGTGTTTCATTAATCCTGTCAGGAGTAATAGTTTTATGTATATGGGTGAATTTGTTGACCAGTTTTTTAAGTTTATTGACCGCATTTTTGTATGTATTAGTGTATACGCCCATGAAAAAAATGAGTTGGCTTAATACTACTATTGGAGCGATACCGGGGGCCATTCCTCCACTAGGAGGTTGGGCCGCGGCCAGAGGAGAATTGGGAGTTGAAGCATGGGTATTATTCTTAATTCTTTTTACCTGGCAGCATCCTCATTTTTATTCTATCGCTTGGATATTCAGAGAAGATTATAAAAAGGCAGGTTTTAAGATGCTTCCAGTTGTTTACCCTGACAGTTGGTTTACTTTTGCCCAGATTATCACTTTTACTTTTGCTTTGATTGGATTTTCTATTGTACCTTCCATGATTGGGATGTCAGGTCAGATTTACTTTTGGGTCATTGTCTTAGTTTATATTCCCTTAATACCACCAGTTTATCAAATGGGCTTGCTATTCTTTGGGACTCTTCTTGGTCAATTTAATTTTGTTTGGGGACAGGCCAAAAAAAGAGGACGATTTCTGATGAGACCTTTTCGAAAATCCACCATCCTTTGACCGTTGCCGTTCTTCACGTCTGCGCCGGAAACGTCGTAATCAATCCTATTGCGTACTTTGCAATTAATACCGCCTCAACAAGCGTGGGCCAATTTGGATTTCCTGATACATTAGCTGCTTGTATTTGAGACGAAGTCAGAGTCAACAGCCCAATAGCATACTTCGCAACCTATATGCTAAATTTAACTTAATAGCTAATTCGTACTAAAAACGTAAAGCATTAAATAAATCAATACGCCTGTAAGGGAAACATAAATCCAGATAGGATACAGCCAGCGAGTAATGCGGGTATGTTTGGAAAAATTTCCTTTTAAAGCATAACGAATAGCCATAATAATAAATGGCACTATTAATACAGCCAAGGGAGTGTGTGTTCCTAAAATAAAATAGTATATTCCTCTTTTTATTCCATGCCCTTGATAGTGTGTAAGAATATGGGTCGAGGCATGATAATATAAATAGGCGCATAAAAATAATGTTGATGAAACAAACGCGCATAACATTAATCTCTTGTGTAATTGTTGGTCTTTTCGTTTAATGGCAAGATATCCAAAAAATAAAAAGATACCTGCAAGACCGTTTAAAAAAGCGTTGATAGTCGGCAAAATTGGCAGACTCATAAATTTATCCAGACTTCGACTTTATAAGTTGTTTTAAATCATCAATAACTTTATCCATACTTTTTGTATCCGCACTGTCATAATAACCACGAATCAGTCCTTTCTTATCAACTAAAACAAAATAAGAACTGTGAAAAATCGGTTCTTTAATGTCCCCCAATTGAAACGATTTCACAATAACCTTGG
>JADFXW010000203.1 GCA_015233375.1 Candidatus Omnitrophota bacterium
GCCCTAAACACGAAAGAACCAAAATATTTTCTCGGTAAAGGGGGCTCTGTGGAAGAGGCAGACTCTTCTTTGATATAGTTGAATACGCCTTTTTTATAAGCAGCGATATATCTCTGGTATATCTTTTCCTTCAAATCCTTTTCATCAGAAACAAGGCCATCTATCTTATTTTGACCTAAATAAAACTTGGCCAAGAGGGTGTTTTGTATCAATTCCCGGTACCATTTTGCCAGTATTGCGGCATAATAAATTTGACGAATGTTTGTGAAATTCTTGCCCTCATTAACCTCTTTTTCAATCGCAGGAAGAATAATTTCCCGCATCATCTCTTGGGCAACATCCATCTGATGAGAAGATGAAATCTTTTTTTGATTTTTCATGGAAGCGGTACGATCTAAATCCAGCATAACCTTCAAGGTGGCCTTAGTCACAAAAACCTTGGTCCCTTTTTCAAAAATTTCTGCTTGTTTAGGCATGATCCATACCTTATTAAAAGCATTAATCGGGATATTGGTGGTGCCAAACCTTGATTGGGCTTGTTTGTATACCTTGGCCCAAAAGATTTTTCCTAAACCTGTTTCTGGATAAAGCATGGAGGCCGTCAATTGCTTTAATACATAATCTTGGGCTAACATATCACGGCCAAGCACCGTTTGGCCTAAGTCATTTTCAATGATGCGGTTTTTTTCATAAGGCGAAAGATTGACCCAAAGCTGTTGTTCTGGCACCGTAATAGCAGCCAGAAAATACTTGGCCATGCGCAAGGCCTGCTGTTTTACTATTTCTTGCTGAACGCTGTCCTTACCATTATCAATAATAAAATCAAACTGAAGCGGTTCTTGAGGATCAATCCCAAGCCCCTTGACCAGACAGGGCAGAACGTGTGTTGATACATCAAGCCGTTCGCCTGGTTTTGGGAGTTGATTCACATCGAATCCTGAAAAACCGGAAGGTTGGGTTTGCGCATAAATCACGTTGCCCATAACTAAAGAAACGCATACGAATAAAATCGTCAATGATTTAAACATAAAATAACCTCATCGAAATGTTTAACCCGGATTTTGCAATAGACATGGATGAAGAACCGTAAGATATTGGAGATAGAAAGCTTTGAAAAAGCGCAGGCATACCCACTGTGGTATGTCGAGCATTTTTCAAAGCTTTATATCCCAATAGATTACGGTTCTTCGCCATGTCTATTGCAAATTCCGGGTTTAATAGAAATCCTGTTTTTTGAAAACATGGTGTCCCTTTAGAGTATACAATATTTATTAGAGAAAAAGCCAATGAAGGAGGAAACAATTTTTTTATTGGTATGCTTTAATAGCTTTGATGATAATATCTTCGGGTATATCTGTGACAACCTTGACTTGGCCTATCTTGGGGGTCAAGACAAAACGGTTTTGTCCAGCGGTAAATTTCTTATCGTGGCGCATTAAATCTAATATCTTCATTAAGCGGATACCCTCCATCTTTTCCGGTAATCCAACCTTGGTGATTAAGTCGTTTATCCTGGACTCTTCAGCAGGCTTTAAATGGGCCATGTCCACTGAGATACGGGCTGCAACCCTCATGCCTAAGGCCACAGACTCGCCATGATGATACCGATACCCTCCTGCAGCCTCAAGGGCATGGCCAACGGTATGACCAAAATTAAGGACTGTACGTAAATTTTTTGTCTCCTTTTCATCTGCAGCCACTATCTTGGCTTTTATCTGGGCACAACGCTCTACAATAAAATTCAAAACCTTAACGTCTCCTTTAAAAAAGCTCTTATAATTATCTTCAATAAACTTAAATAATTGAGCATCCCCTATAATCCCGTATTTGATGGCCTCTGCTAAACCATTCTTTATTTGCCTCTCGCTTAAAGTTTTTAATACCTTGGTATCCGAAACCACCAAACGAGGCTGATAAAAAGCGCCCACTAAATTCTTACCCGTCTCTAAATCAATGGCCGTCTTGCCGCCAATCGATGAATCTATCTGGGCTAAAAGTGTGGTCGGCACCTGGATATAAGGAACTCCCCTCTTATAAATAGCTGCCGCAAAACCTGCCAAATCACCAATCACCCCGCCCCCCAAAGCAATAATAAATATCTTTTTGTTCACATCATAAAGACTTATCTGGCGAAGTAGCCTCATGACGCT
>JADFXW010000204.1 GCA_015233375.1 Candidatus Omnitrophota bacterium
ATCTTATTGGGATAAAGAAAGACAAGACGGTGGTGGATATAGCCGTAGATGCTAAGAAAACTAAATATGGCATATCGCGTCAGAATGAGCGGTATCTTATGCGCCAGTTAGGCGTAGTATGGGCGGGGATCCTTGATCAAGGCAATACGGTCAGAGTGGCAGCAGCAGACGGACAGAATTTATTTATACGACAAAGCCCTCAGGAGGACGGGAAAAAGCCTCTTTATCTTAGGTTTCCGGGTGTTCCAGTTATACAACAGCTGGTTTACACCGTAAATATAGAAGATACCGCGAAGGTAATAACAACTGCGCCTCCTGTCCCAGGTGCGTTGATCGGATCCGACGGCGACAATGCCCGGCTTTCTAATGCCGGTGGTATTGATTTAACGCGTGACAAGCTTGGACTTCAAGTGGTGAATGCCGATAAGAGTACCGGTTTTCAGTTTGATCCACAGATGATCAAGCAGTTACAAAACGCCACAGGTTTTGTGCCGATCATTATCGATATTCATCCGATGACAACAACAATACCGGCGTTTCTGGGTCTTTCTGATAATAATGAGTAGAATGAAAAAATTTATATCCATATTTATTGCCATATGTATTTTTGTAACGGGACAGGTGGGAGAGTTGCCTGTGTACGCGCAGGTTGTTTCTGATCTGCCCGCGCCTGGGACAATGGTCAATTTAAGCCCTGCTTTTGAACCAGTTTTAATGAAGGGCTTGAAGGTCCACCCTGAAAATCCTTTTCTGTTTGATTTTATTATGGATGCAGGCAATGCCTCTGAATCGTCCCTGCAAGACGAATCGAATAAATTAATCAAATACTTCCTGGCCGCTTTGACCGTTCCTGATAAAGATCTGTGGGTCAATTTGTCTCCCTATGAAAAGAATCGCATGATAGCGGATAACCTTTCCCATACCGTAATGGGCCGTGATATGCTGGCACAGGACTACGTCCTCAAACAACTGACCGCTTCGCTGATTTATCCTGAAAAGAGGTTAGGAAAGAAATTCTGGGATGAGGTGTATACAAAATCACGTCAGCTTTACGGAACAACGCAGATCCCGGTTGACACGTTTAATAAAGTTTGGATCGTGGCCGATCGAGCAGATGTATTTGAGCGCGGAAATGTGGCCTATGTGGTAGGGGCGCATTTGAAGGTGATGCTGGAGGAGGATTATTTGGCGTTAAGCAAACGCAACTACACGCACTCTTTAGCATCCGATATTATTCGTAAGATCATCCTTCCTCAAATCGAACAAGAAGTTAATCGGGACAAGAACTTCGCTTCTTTGCGCCAGATGTTCTATTCCATGATACTTGCTTCGTGGTATAAAACAGCGCTTAAAAATGCCATTCTTGCTCAGATATACGGCGATCAAAGCAAAGTCAAAGTCGGTATTAATCAAGCTGATCCTAAGGCCAACGAAGCAATATTCAAGCGCTATTTACAGGCGTATAAAAAGGGCGTGTTTAACTATATCAAAGAAGATTTTGATCAAGTCAGCCGCCAGCCACTATCTAGAAAGTATTTTTCCGGCGGTGAAAAGATATGGGGGCAAATAGATCACGCCCAGACTGTTTCCTCGCTTCCGGATGGCCTGAAGCTTCCCGAGAAGGTTTTTATGGCGACTACGGACTTGTTATATGTTCCCGTGGATCAGAGCCTCCTCTCAGGCACAATTAAAGCGCCAGAAAGTATTATTGGCTTAAAATTAATTAAGAATTCATCTAAGCTTCCGCTTGTATTGAAACGTATAAAAAACAGTTTTTATATTAACGATATACGCCTTCGGGGGATCAGCTCCGAAGAAAGAGCGCGGGGAGTATGGGAGGCCCTTTCCCAAAGACTTGAAAAAAGAAAAGCAAATGGTTTAACAGAAAGGGGTTTTCCTTTTGGGGTTTCCCAATTATTAGCTGAGGAGATCCAACGCATAAACGGGATACCGCCAAAAATCAGGAATTTTGATAAACGTTTAGGGGCTCTGATCATACCGGCTGCCGTAGAGGCCTATATTTATCAGATGAGAAAATGGCTGGATTCAGATACGCGTCATCAAAACAGCAATGATATTTTGTTTTTGGAACGTCCGGATT
>JADFXW010000205.1 GCA_015233375.1 Candidatus Omnitrophota bacterium
CAGCTGTTGACCGTAAAGACAAAATTGAACTTGTTTATTTATTGTACTCCACGGCCAATCATTTTATGTTGACCCTTAAAGCTCTTGTCCCTTTAGATGACCTGGCCATTGAAAGTGTCTCCCTGCTGTGGCGTTCAGCTGATTGGCTGGAAAGGGAAGTGTTTGATTTCTTCGGGGTCAAGTTTGTAAACCATCCGGATTTAAGACGTATCATGAACCCGGATACCTGGAATGATTTTCCGTTACGTAAAGATTTTAAGCGGGAAGGTTTTATCCCACGCCCGCAAAGTCAGGGGCTTAAAGGATAGCGAAGAGGATTGGGAGGGGATGAAATCCCCTTGGGAAAGGTAACATTAGAGGGCGTGGGCAAATAAAAAAATCCACGCCTTTCAGGGGATTTTTTTATTATGGGTGAGTTTTTAACGGTTAACATGGGCCCGCAGCATCCTTCAACACACGGTGTGTTGTATCTGGAACTGCAAATGGACGGCGAAATTGTCGTGGATTGCAAACCTCATCTGGGGTATTTGCACCGCAGTATGGAAAAAATTGCTGAAAATCGCACCTATACCCAGTTTATTCCTTTTACAGACCGGCTGGATTATTTGGCTTCGATGAATAACAATCTTTGCTATTGTCTTGCCGTAGAGAAATTATTAAATATCGCCGTAGGCGAGCGGGCCCAGTATTTAAGGGTCATTATCGCGGAACTTAACCGTGTGGTCAGCCATCTGGTGGCCATTGGCACCTTTGCCCAGGATTTAGGGGCGTATGCCACGCCGCTTTTTTACGCGTTTCGGGACAGGGAGAAGGTCGTCGAGCTTTTTGACAGCATTTGCGGTAGTCGTTTGACGTATAATTACATGCGTATCGGTGGTGTTAGTGCTGATATACCTGCAGGGACTGATGGGCTTATTAAAGATTTTATTGCTTATGAACGCAGGATGTTGAAGGAATATACTGAACTTTTAACGTATAATGTGATTTTTTTGGCGCGTTCGAAAAAGATTGGGGTCCTCTCCAAGGAAAAAGCTCTCAATTACAGTGTGACAGGCCCTATTTTGCGGGCCTCTGGGGTTAAATGGGACATCCGCAAGGAAGAGCCGTATTTGGTCTATAATAAATTTGATTTTGATGTTCCTGTTGGTGCTCATGGGGATTCCTGGGATCGTTTTAAAGTGAAGCTTGAGGAAATAGAGCAAAGTTTGAGGATCATTGAACAGGCAATAGGGAGTATTCCAGAGGGCAACCCTGTGTCCAAGGTCAACCGGGTATTTCGCGGCACAGGAGAAACGTATCTGCGTACTGAGAACCCGCGGGGAGAACTCGGGTTTTATCTGGTGGCTGAAGGTGGATTTAATCCATACCGCTGCAAGATCCGTTCGCCGTCGTTCTCTAATCTCAGTGTGCTTCCTGAGTTGATTAAAGGGCTCAACATTTCCGATGCCGTATGTGTTTTGGGAAGTTTGGATATTGTGATGGGAGAAATTGACCGATGAGCACAATATTTTTAAAAGGGCTTGCTGTCCTGGGGTTCATCTCGTTTTCAGCCATGTTTTTGATTTGGCTTGAACGCAAGGTTTCCGCCTGGATTCAAAACAGGATGGGACCTATGATGACCGGTTTTCAAGGCACCTTACAGCCGGTTGCGGATACTATTAAATTGCTATTAAAAGAAGATATCGTTCCCAAGGGCGTTGATTTTCTTTCGTGGTGGCTGGCGCCTTTTTTTGTGACAGTACCAGTGGTGATGGCCTTTTTAGTTATTCCTTTTAGCAGTAGGTTCATAGCCCTGGATCTTAATGTTGGGGTGCTATATATTTGTTCGGTCACCTCTATTTGTGTTTTGGGTATTTTCATGGCTGGTTGGGGTTCTAACAATAAATATTCACTTTTGGGCGGCATGCGTTCTGCGGCCCAGATCATCAGTTATGAAGTGCCGCTCCTGTTGTCAGTCCTTGTGGTCATTATGGAAACCGGCACGCTTTCCATGCAGGGGATCGTGCACGCGCAGGCAGGGAATTTGTTTCTGCTCAAGGCCAATGTCATGCTGGCATTCGTGATCTATTTGATCTCGGCCACG
>JADFXW010000206.1 GCA_015233375.1 Candidatus Omnitrophota bacterium
CCTTAATATCAAAAGACTTCAAAAATCGTCCGGCCTCTTTTTGAGTCATACTTAAAATACAAACCTTATTGCCCTCCATAAATTTGACTTTATGAATAAGCCCTGCAAACATCTTCATATTTGATGCCGGGATTCCAGCATAAAGAGAATCATACATGCCTGATACTGAAAACTTGTACTTCATCAGTTGAGAGACAATCTCATGACAATGCGCATTGGTGTTTTCATAACGGAAAGATCCTGTATCCGTCATGATACCCGCATAAAGAAGTGTGGCTAAATTCTTATTTAAAGGAAAACGCGCTTTTGCAAGTAAATCAAAGACTATTTCTGAACTTGAAGAGGCTTGAGCAACAAGATTAACACTGCCAAAATGATCATTAGTCACGTGGTGATCAATATTAATAAGAGGCTTCTTGGTATCAATAATCTTTTTAACCTCACCGATACGTCCTAAATCGCCACAATCAAGCACAATAGCGGCATCATAATCAAAAATTTTTAAATCACTTACCTTCTTGACCATGGTTGATCCTGGCAAAAATTGAAGCCATTGAGGGATTACATCCTCATTAACAGCCACAACGGTTTTGGCGCACGCTTTTAAAAACATCACTGTCGCAAGCACAGAACACAAGGCATCGGCATCTAAATTATAATGCGTGGTCACCAAAAATTTCTGATACCGCTGGAGAATTTTTAAAACATCATTCAATCCTGCCATCATCCCCGTCCTCTTGAGCTGGTTTTAACTTCTTTATCTCTTCTAAAATCTGATCCACTTCGGCTGCGTATTTTAATCCCTTGTCATAAATAAATTGGAATTCCGGAGTTAAGCGTAAAGCCAAACGCTGGCTGATAAGCTTACGGATATACCCGCGGCAGCTTTCAAAACCCGCAAGGGCATCCTTAATTTTTTCTGGTTTG
Organism: Candidatus Omnitrophota bacterium; assembly: GCA_015233375.1. Taxonomy (GTDB): domain Bacteria; phylum Omnitrophota; class Gorgyraeia; order Zapsychrales; family Fredricksoniimonadaceae; genus JABDGZ01. The sequence continues at coordinate 928 of JADFXW010000206.1, forward strand.
TCATCAAGGGTGCTAAACCGGACCCTGGCGTGCCTCAAATCTTTACTGACATCAACACTCAAAATAGTTACAAAAGAAATCCGCGGATCCTTAACCTCGCCAAACTCCAATATATTGGCCAGTTCCCTTTTAATGGATGAATTCACTTTCTCAATACGCATATCTTCTCCTGCCTGATCTGATTACTTTGAATATTCAATGTAAGCATCCCACGATTTTAAACATCTTATCGCTTCTTGACATTCCTTTTCTTGACGTATTTTATTTAATTCTTTCAAATACCTCTGAGGTTTTATTGTCTCAAACGCCCCATTCTTTAGAGCAGACTTTAAAAGCTTCAAGGTTGTTCCCTCCATCCTAAAACCAAACCTCGCTTTAAAACGCGCGGCGCGTAAAATACGTGTTGGGTCATCCAAAAAACTTTTGTTATGCAAAACCCGTATCCTGCGTGAATCTAAATCTTCCCTGCCACCAAAAAAATCAAAAAGCTTTCCCCACATCCTTGGATTAATACCTATCGCCATCGCATTAATGGTAAAATCCCGACGAAAAAGATCGTCCTTAATAGTTGAAGGCTCAACCTCTGGAAAAGCCCCTGGCCTTACATATTTTTCTTTGCGGGCTGTGGCAAAATCAACCAAACAATGGGATTGAACATGTGCGGTCTTAAAAGCTGGGTAGCATTGGACCTTAGCTTTTTCATAACAAGAAGCAAAATCTTGGGCCAATCGCATCCCATTACCTTCAACCGTAATATCCAAATCCACATTGGGAATTTTGAGCATCAGGTCTCGAACTGGCCCACCCACCAAGAAAGCCCTAGCCTTTTGTTTTTGGGCAAGACGACCAATCAAACGCAATAAATCCAATGAATCCTTATTAAGACCATCCAGTAAATCCAACCCTTATTTCTCCTTTAAATCCAATTGCACGCTTTTAAGAAAATGACCCTCTAACTTGTCGGTTCTCAAATTATCCCTTAAATACCTGTCAAAAGCGCGCAAATCACTTTGAATGCGTGATATATTGCGCACGGACCATGAGTCGTCCAAAGAGGATCTGTAATAATCCAAATAACCAGCTAATTTAATAAGCTTTATCCTGGTTTGAAGATCCACAAGGGCCTTCATCTTATCAATATGGTTGATGAC
>JADFXW010000207.1 GCA_015233375.1 Candidatus Omnitrophota bacterium
CAGGGGCCTTGAGGGACAATCAACAGGCGGTCTTGGTAGGGAGCAAATCTTTTGGGAAAGGGTCTGTGCAATCGGTTATACCTTTACCGGATGGGGCGGGTTTACGTTTAACAACGGCCAAGTATTTGACACCTTCAGGGGTGTGTATTAATGGGGTTGGTATTACGCCTGATGTTATAGTCAAGGCCAATGCTCAAAAAGAAGGGACAAAAGACGATAATACTCCTGTTAAAGGAGCTAATGAAGATATTGACAGCATATTCTCTGATCTCGAACATCGTGAGGATAAAAATAATACCGTATCCGTTGCAGATCAAAAGATATTGCAATTACAAAAGAAGGACGAGAAGGACGTGCCATTACAAAGTGCCATTAATGTGATTAAAGGCATTAAGGTTTATCATCAATTTCAAAACAAATAATCGACCCCTTCCCGTATAGACGGGACTCCATTTATGACTAAAAGAAAAAAATCATCAACTTTTAATAGTGACACAAAGGTGGGTTTGATAGTAGTTGGGATTTTTGTGCTTCTTCTGGTGTTCTTTTCCCTGTTCCATAAAGGCAAAGAGACGCATAAAGTGGTTCATCAAGAAAATCCTCCCAAAGCCTCTGTTTATGTGGTCCATAAGGTCACGTATAAACCAACTCATAAAAATTTTGACAGGAAAGGGATTCCTTCACCTGTGGAACCTGTTGATTCCTATATCCCGAATGAAAATGTAAAACCATTGCCGCCTGTAGCAGAACCGGTACATCCTGATGTTTTTCATCTGCCTGGGGCTGGCGGGAAGATTGCATTCATCCTTGATGATTGGGGGCAGTCAACGTCTAATTGTAAATACCTCGATGAGATTCATGCGCCTTTGGCGATTGCGATTCTGCCTGGTTTAAGGCATACGAGGGATGTGGCGGCTTGTGCCCATCATTATCATAAGTTAGCGATGCTTCATTTGCCCTTGGAAGCACAGAATAACCATGATTTCTATCCGCAAGATTACATTATTAAGACCAATATGAACGCTGCAGAGGTTTCACAAATTGTTGAACAGGATATCGATCAAATGCCTTTGATTGAGGGGGTCAATAATCACATGGGCTCAAAAGCCACCGCAGACAGGCCCTTGATGAAAATTATTTTAAATAAATTAAAAGAGAAAGGCCTTTTTTTTGTTGATAGCGTGACAGCGAGACGAACGGTGTGTGCCTCTTTGGCCCATGAAATGGGGCTAAGTTTTTCTAAAAGGGATGTGTTTTTGGATAACATCAACACAAGAGAGGCCATTACCAGGCAAATGGTACAATTGGCCCAGAAGGCCCGACGTCGGGGATATGCTGTCGCCATTGGTCATGACAGGCGCTTGACCATGCAGGTCTTGAAGGAAGAAATCCCCTTGCTTGAGAAAGATGGTTTTCAGATAGTCAGCATCAGATCGTTAGTCAAAAATAAATGAATATCTTAGGCATAGAAACCTCTTGTGATGAGACATCTGCCTCTGTCACTGTTGATGGAGTCAAGGTGCTTTCCAATGTGGTGGCTACCAGTATTAAGGACCATCAACGTTTTGGCGGGATTATTCCTGAAATTGCTTCCCGCAGGCAAATTGAATTTATTCATGGGGTCGTCACGGAAAGCCTTTCTTTGGCTCAAGTTTCTTTAAAAGATATAGCATGTATCGCCGTGACTCGGCATCCTGGACTTATCGGATCCTTGTTGGTAGGACTTTCCTTTGCCAGGGGGCTTGCCAGAAGCCTCAATAAACCGCTCATTGAGGTCGATCATATCAAGGCCCATTTGTATGCTAATTACCTGCAATTGCCTGGGAGCCAAGCTTGTCCCTTAGAGAGAATACCTGCCATGGGGCTGGTTGTTTCCGGGGGGCATACGAGCATTTTTTATATTGAAGACTTTAAGCGTTTTAAATTGTTAGGACAAACAAGGGATGATGCGGCAGGCGAGGCTTTTGATAAGGTGGCCAGGATTTTAGGGTTGGGGTATCCTGGCGGCCCTGTGATTGACCGTTTGGCTGCAGGCGGGGTTAATGAAGAGATAAAATTTCCGCAGGCA
>JADFXW010000208.1 GCA_015233375.1 Candidatus Omnitrophota bacterium
TTTAATATGCCCATAAACATGCGTGAGGTTAAAGGACATATGTTTCCTGATATCGTCATATTAGCGGGTGGTTTAGGTAAGAGGATTCTTTCTGTCACTGGAGGCGGTCAAAAGGTCTTGGCTAAAATTAATGACAAGCCTTTCTTGGAAATACTGATTGATTATATTGCCTCGCAAGGGGGCAGGCGGTTTATTTTGTGCGTGGGGCATGGGGGTGAGGCGGTCAAGGCGTATTTCGAAAATAAATATACGGACCGAGAGATTGTGTTTTCAATGGAAGACGTTCCTTTGGGCACGGGTGGCGCTATTAAACAAGGTTCGTTGCATGTCAAGACGGAAAATTTTTTGGCTATGAATGGTGATTGCTTCTGCGTGATTGATTATCAGAAGATGATTGAGTTTCATCAACAAAAACACGCCAGGGCCACCTTGGCCGTGACCTTGATGCCGGATGCCCGTGATTATGGGACCATTGAGATTGATCCTGACGGCAGGGTGGATGCTTTTAAGGAAAAACAGCCGGATTGTCAGGAGGCTTTTATTAATACGGGGACCTATTGTTTTGCGAAGGATGTTTTTTCATTGGCCCAAACACCGGCTAAATTTTCTATTGAATATGATTTCTTTCCGAAGCTTGTAGGCCTTGGGTTTTGGACGTTTAAGGTGGAAAACAGGTTTATTGATATAGGAACGCCAGAGCGCTACTCTTGGGCGCAGGAACATTTGAAAAATATTTAATAGTTCCCCCTCTTTAAAAAAGAGGGGGAACCACTTGGAAAGGGATTATATGAGCAAAACAGATTTTAATGAACGCACGGCCATTCGTGATGGCCAGGAAATGGCGAAGGCAGGATATAAGGTCCCGTTTGGGACAGTGTCCATCACGCTTAAGGCCAAGCAACTGATTGAGGATGCTATTGAACGCAAGTGGTTGACCAAGGGCCGGTATGTGAAGGAGTTTGAGGAGAAATTTGCAGCCCTTTTTGGGGTCAAATATGGGATTGCGGTTTCAAGCGGCACGGATGCTGATGCCATTGCGTGTGCAAGCCTTTATGATTTTGGGGCCAAGCGCGGGGATGAGATTATTATCCCGTCCTTGACCTTTGTGGCCACGGGAAATGCGGTTTTACAGGCGGGTTTTAAGCCAGTGTTCGTTGATATTAACCGGGAGACTTTAAATATTGATCCTTTAAAGGTAAAGAAAGCCATTACTCCTCGCACACGCGCGATTATGCCGGTACATCTCATGGGTAAGCCTGCGGCCATGGATGAGATCATGGCCATTGCCCGGAAACATAAGCTCTACGTGATTGAGGATGCGGCAGAAGCGCATGGCGCTGAATATAAGGGTACAAAGATAGGTTCCATAGGCGATATGGCTTGTTTTTCATTATACGCGGCACACATCGTTACCACCATTGAAGGGGGTATGATTATTACGGATAATGAGGCCATTGCCCAGGCGGCCAGGTCTTTACGGAACCATGGGATTGAAGGTAAATTTCAGTTTAAGCGGATCGGTTTTTCTGCCAAGATGAATGAAATTGAGGCTGCTGTTGGACTTGGGAATATTGAAATATTCCAGGATATTTTGGAGAAAAGAAGACAGAATGTCAGGCATTTGATAAAGGCTTTCTCGAAATTTGAGAAGTATTTCTGGTATTTGAAAGAGGAGTCGCATGAGGTGTTAGGACCGCATGCCTTTTCTATTATTATTAAGCCCGGGTTTAATTTTACCAAAGACGAATTTGTTTCGTATTTGGAACACGAAGGGGTTGATTCGCGGAATTTGTTTTATACCATTCCAACCCAGACAGAAAGTTATCAGTTCATGGGCTATAAGCTTGGGGATTTTCCTGAATCAGAATATTGCTCTGATAATGGGACTCATATTGGCTGCCACCAGGATGTTGGTCCGTCTCAAATGGACTATGTGATTGAGGTTGTTGATAAATTCTTGAAATCTAAAGGGCATACTGTCTAGTGCAAATTGCTGTTAATTGCCGATCCATCCTTCTTAAA
>JADFXW010000209.1:0-391 GCA_015233375.1 Candidatus Omnitrophota bacterium
TTCTTCTTATCTCTATGACCCTTTTTGTTCTTCTTCGGTAATTTTTTGTGTCAGCAGTGATCAGGAGTATGGCTATGAGGGGCCGGACAATGCTAACGCGCCATATTATGTTATTTATTCTGTGGGGCCGGCACCCCAAGCCGATAATGCTTGTTTTATGAACGGCAGTTCGGTTTCCTGCTTTACTGGTACGGGTGGCCCACCCACTTTATGCACTGCCGGCTCTCCCGGCTGTCCCATTTGCGTTACTAATGGGGTTGGCTGCTAATAATGCGGGGAGGGGGACAAACTGAATAATAATTTCTCTATCATCTGGGGTGCGCGGCAAATCAAGAACCAGCAATTGTTGCTGTATCTGGCCTGTGCCGTTAAACAGTTAAAAGGCATGGGG
>JADFXW010000209.1:534-917 GCA_015233375.1 Candidatus Omnitrophota bacterium
ACGCGGCTAAAGTCAATGCCCGTCATTTATTCCGTTCTGCTGATATTAAACGTGTTGTTTGTTTTGATGCCCGGCAGCAAGTTGAGGCTCAGGGGTATAAAGTTTTAGATAAAGAGCAGGAAGTAACCGTTATTGCTACATCGGGATCAAGCGGTGAAGCCAAGGCCGCGGTGCATACGTGGGGCAATCATTTTTACAGCGCTCAAGGTTCAAATGAGATCATCCCTTTGACGTCAACGGACCGATGGCTTTTATCTTTGCCGTTGTATCATGTCTCCGGCATTTCCATCACCGTGCGTTGTATATCGTATGGAGCCGGTTTAGTGATCGTCAACGACTCGGATTTGATGCAAGGCATAGAGCGAGCCAAAGCAACCCATATT
>JADFXW010000209.1:1064-1480 GCA_015233375.1 Candidatus Omnitrophota bacterium
TAACGGAAATGTCTTCTCAGGTTGCGACGGGGAAAGTTGCTGCCATCGATCAGGCCTGCGTCAAAGTCCTTCCCTATCGGCAATTAAAGATTTCTTCCGAAGGGGAAATATTGGTCAGGGGTGAAGTTTTATTCAAAGGGTATGTGGCGGGGACAAAATATCATTTGCCCCTTCGTTCTTTTTCCAATGTCATTCCCGCGAAAGCGGGAATCCATAATAAGAACGACCTTTGGTTTCCTACTGGAGATATGGGACAATTGGACAAAGAGGGCTGTCTGACCGTGACCGGCCGTCGTGACAGCCTGTTTATTTCCGGAGGGGAGAATATACATCCGGAAGAGATTGAGAAAGCCCTTTTGAGTATTAAGGGAATCATAGGGGCTGGAGTTGTCCCCAAAGAAGACAAGGCGTTTGGC
>JADFXW010000209.1:1622-2014 GCA_015233375.1 Candidatus Omnitrophota bacterium
TTCCCGTCAGGAATTTTTAAAAATGTTGCCCCGTCGTTCAAACCATTGACCAAACATAAAGAAGGTTGTATTATGTTTTTAGGTTTACCTTTAGAAAGGGAGGTGCTTTAATGACAGAACGTATTGGTATTATCACCATGAAAGGCAGTCCTTTGGCCTTGATGGGACATGAAATAAAAACAGGAGATCAGTCCCCTGATGCTACTTTGGTGGCCAATGATCTTTCTGAAGTCAAGTTGTCATCTTTTAAAGGGAAGAAAGTTATTATATCCGTTGTGCCGTCGCTGGATACTCCGGTGTGTGATCTTCAAACCAAAAGATTTAACCAGGAAGCATCCAAATTCCCGGATGTGGTCGTTTTGACTATCAGCAAAGACCTGCCTTTCGCCCAA
>JADFXW010000020.1:0-4731 GCA_015233375.1 Candidatus Omnitrophota bacterium
TCACGATTCGAAACTAAAACAGCATAGGTTTGAAAGACGTGGGTACGCAAAGGTTTCGTTTGCGGTGTTATCACATTTTCAAATTTCTTGAGTTTTTGGGCATAATAGGCCGCATTATCCGCACGCATCTGGTTCCATTGGTCCAAATATTTCAACTTCGCATTAAGCACAACAGCCTGCAAGGTGTCCAGTCGTGAATTAGTCCCTTTTATCTTATGTTCATATCGGCCCAGTCTTCCATAATCACGCAGCATCAAAAGTTTTTCATAAACATTGTTATCATTGGTGACGATCATCCCCGCATCCCCGCATGCCCCGAGGCTTTTGGTCGGATAAAAAGAAAAACAAGCCACATCCCCTAAAGACCCAATTCGTTTCCCCTTATACCTAGCACCATGCGCTTGGGCTGCATCCTCGACAACCTTAATGCCATGTTGATGCGCAATAGCAATGATCTCATCCATATTCGCCGGCTGGCCATAAATATGGACAGGGATAACCACCTTTGTTTTCTTCGTGATGGCTGCCTTAAAGGCCTGGGGGTCCATGTTATAGGTATCTGGTTCAACGTCTACAAAAACAGGTTTCGCCCCACAAAAAGAAACGCACAGAGCGGTAGCAATAAAGGTGTGCGTGGGAACAATGACCTCGTCCCCGTCTTTTACATCCAAGGCCAAAAGTGCTAAATGAAGCGCATCCGTACCAGAATTGACACCAACCCCGTATTTAACTTCACAAAATTGAGAAAAGGCCGCTTCAAAGACACGGGCCTGTTCGCCCAAGATATAATCCCCTTTTTCAAATATCTTCTTAAAACCTGCATCAACCTCATCCTGAATTAAACGATTCTGTTCCTTAAAATCAATAAATGGGATACTCATAAAACACTTTGCACCTTTCTATAAACTTCTTCAACCGATAACTCAGCCAAGCAACTGATATGCCCGCAACTCGCCATCCTAAAACGCCTGTAACATGGCTGGCAAGGCAAATTCTTCTGGACAACAACGTGGTTGGCCAAAGGATAGGGTCCATAGACCAAAGGGTCCACAGGCCCAAAAATGGAGACTGTTTTTGTGGCAACCGCCTCTGCCACGTGCAGCGGCCCACCATCATTAACGATCACAACCGAACAATATTTCAAAATAGCCGCAAGCCCAAGAACAGACGTCTGACCAACAGCGTCAATGACAGGAAAATGCACTAAGCCTTTTACCTGTCGGCATAATTCCTCTTCTGAAACGTCTCCCAACAGTATAACGGCAGCGTCTGATTTTTCAATGATTTTATCTATTAATTGGGCATACCGCCTGGCAGGCCAGCGCTTCATAAAAGCCGACTTTCCCCAGCTTGCCCCGCCTCCAGGCAACAGAGCGATAACAGGACGTCCTTGGGCAATATTTTTCTTCTGAAGCCATGCCTGGGCGATTTTAAGTTCCGAGGCTGGTACATCCAATCTTATGGCTCTTGTTTTGACAGGCACATGCACAAGACCAAGCAGATCCAGGTAATACTCTACCACATGTTTTTCTTCATAACCTGTCAATAGCAGCCGGTGGGTAAAAAACCTGCCTCGTTTTCGATAATCAAAACCCACACGGGTTTTAATACCGCTGGCCATCGCCAAAAAACCAAAGGTGCTATTCAAGGAAAAATCAAAAACAAGATCAAAATTTTGATCTTTGATTTCTTTAAAGAACGCCAACCATTTTTGTATAAAAGCCAGAGGGCTTTCTTTCCAAACTTGTACAAATTCATCACGGGAATACACAAAAACCCGGGTAATATCAGGATTTTTCTGAAGAAAATCCGCACACCGGCTATTAGAGAGATAGGCAATAGAGGCTAAAGGATAGGCCTGCCTCAAATTCTGGATAAAGGGGGTTGTAAAAAGCACATCCCCTATCCCGTGAGGATTAATGATTAAAATTCTTTTAAAATCCGTCATAAAAGAGTCAATTAATAATTCAACTTAACATGAAATACTGACCTTGGCTGTTGGCACACTGGACAGGCCGCAGGCGCTTGTTTGGCGATATGGACATGCCCGCATTCACGGCAGATCCAGGCCGTTTCTTCATCTTTAGTAAAAACCTTATTCTGGGCGACCATTTGCGCTAATTTGCTGTAGCGCGTTTCATGTTCATGTTCAACATTGGCGATCATCTTAAATTGAGCAGCAATCTTTGGGAATCCTTCTTGTTGGGCCACTTGGGCAAATGCCGGGTAGAGGTCTGTATATTCTTCGTGTTCACCAGAGGCTGAGGCCATCAGATTATCATAAGTCTCGCTTACAATACCCGCAGGATACGCGGCTGTTATCTCAAGGGGGCCGCCTTCAAGAAAGGCAAAAAAGACCTGCGCATGGGCCTGTTCATTGCGGGCCGTTTCTTCAAAAACAACAGCAATTTGGTTATACCCATCTTCATAGGCCTTCTCGGCAAACATAATATATCTATTACGGGCTTGTGATTCCCCGGCAAAAGCTTTTAATAAATTCTTTTGAGTCTCGGTCCCTGTCAAACTTTTTCCTGCACGGTATCCCGCAAATTTTTCTCTTAATTCCTTTTTCATATCACTTATCCCTTCCCTAAAATTGTTATTGCCGATATATTAGCACATCTGTTCTTAAAAACAAACATCTAGCATTTTTATTGATAATATCCCTCTTTTTTGTTATACATATCAACATCATGCCCGATGCCCTATTTGACATATCCGTCATTATCCCTGCGAAAAATGAAGAAAAGAGGATCCCCCGTTTTCTGGATAGCCTTATCTCGTATTGCCAAAAAAGCCGTCTTCGTTATCAATTAATCGTTGTGGATGATGGCAGCAGCGACAAAACTGCTGAAATCATCATCAATTACAAAAAATCCTTCCCTCAATTAAATCTCATGTCCCTGGGAAAGAATCATGGAAAAGGATTTGCTATCAAGCAAGGTATTTTATCTGCCAAAGGCCGAATTGTTCTTTTTATGGATGCTGACGGCGCCACCCCGGCAGATGAAATTGAAAAGAATTTAAAATATTTCGAAGAAGGGTACGATATTGTTATTGGGTCAAGTGTGATGCATCAAAAAGATTGTTCTGTTAAAGCCTTACTTTACCGCAAAACCATGGGCTTTATCTTTAATTTCCTGGTCCGTACTCTTTTAATTAAAGGGATAAAAGACACCCAATGCGGCTTTAAGATGTTTAGAGGAGAAATTGTCCGTCCTTTATGGGAGAAGGTGCGGATTGAAGGCTTTGGCGTTGATCTGGAGGTTTTATTCCTTGCCCAAAAGATGAATTACAAGATAAAAGAAGTAGCGGTCAATTGGACCCATGTTGATGAAAGTAAAATCAATCTCGTCAGAGACTCCTTAAGAATGTTCCACAATATCTTTCAAATCAGAAGCTGGTATGGCTAACCATATTTCATTTTAAGCTGCCAGGCTTTAGGGAATTCGGGATAATACTCACCCTTCGGCCCAATAAACCCATCCCCTGATTTCTTAATAACTACAGATATCATGCCGCCATGGTCATCAGGAAATGTGACGGTAAACTCGTTAGGATTAGCGGCAGGTGCATTAAGAGGCGCTGGCGGTGATAACGGCCTGTTTGATGAAGCCGCGACCGTCAAGTTGACCGGTCCATCTACAGGACGATTTTCTGGAACGTACCCAAGGCTATAGTAATCATCCGCTTTTTCTGAGAGTGGCATGTCTCGGCCGCTTCCGCGATAATCCCAATCACGATCCCATGCAAAAGAGGAATCAATCCCCATTAAAAGCAAAAAAATAAAAATTAAAAGAACAAATTTTCTCATTTCTTATCCAATACTTTCCTGTAGTGCGGAACCAGGCCATTAGAATAGGGGCAACTCCCCTATTTTCTGCTCCTTGCGTCGAAAACAGGGAGCTGACACCACTATTAAACCCTTATTTAATTAGGATTTGAAGATAATGGGTTTGTATAATCAGTGCTACTGCCCGAAAATTTTGAAGATGAGGGACTGCTTGACCCCCACCAATTATACTCTGCCGGTAAATTACTTATCCCTGACCCATTAATGAGGTTATAGTCGGTGTTACTATATATTGAATTATAGCCGCCTGTGGCACCATTGCCTAAATTAATATTACTCATGGCACCGCCAGCATCATTATTGAAATCAACCCCCTCAGCATTATGAAAAATAGTATTGTGTGTAAATGTAATACCAGCAATAGAGCCCGTATTATAAGTAAGATTTACCCCTGTCCCGGAAAAATTACTAATATTGTTACTAGAAAGGGTCACCCCTGAAAGCGTTCCTGTAATAGTTGTTAAAGCAATTCCACTATCTGAACCATGGCCGGTGCTGGATGTGCTGGTTGTTTCTGTACAAGTATTTTTGCCGCTGAAAGGGCCTTCTTTAACGCAATTGTCAACAGGAGTTACTTTAACAGCACCTATTGTATTATTAGAAACGGTTAGATTGGTGATGGTCCCTGAATTATTATTAGCATCTATGCCGCCCCCATTATAATTGGTATTGGTGTTAATAATCGTATCTGTCCCCAAGACATCACCACCCACCGTAATTGTGTCAACAGTTATCGTTGTCTGGAGTGATCCAGAATAGGTAATTGTATTGTTTGTAATACTAAAATTATTCATAGTGCCACTGTTGTTTTGCAAATCAATTCCACTGCCTTTTGTGAGCTATTTGATTTATGTGGGAGCTTTTTTTCCATACCTTGA
>JADFXW010000020.1:4741-17474 GCA_015233375.1 Candidatus Omnitrophota bacterium
GCCTGTCGCATTACCTGCCTGGCTATTAGTAATTGTGTTATGAGAAATCACAAACCCATCCATGGAGCCATTATTTCCGGAAAGGTCAATACCGTCATGCACGCTGCCCAGAATAGAATTATATTTAATTGTTCCTGTTAAGGTTTGACCTGGCGTTGATTTAATCCCATCGTTCGTTGCATTCTGCACCTGTACCCCCATCACCGTATTATTATTATGCAATGTAATGCCATTAGCGCCGCCATTAATCACTGGCGAAACGCCGCTGACGGTAAGCCCGCTGAATCCTCCGTTATAACCGCTGCCCCATAAAACCTGAGCATTGGAAAGTGAAATGCCACCCGCATAATTACTTGCCCCTTGACCTTCCACATAAACCCATTGACCACCTGTTGCTACACCTAGAGCTATTCCTATCGTGGCATAAGGATTAGACCGGGTCCCTGTTCCTGTGGTGTCGCTTCCTGTCGCGTTATTAACAAATATCAAGCTCTCGACTGTTTGCGTTTGACCGCTTGATCCTGTCTGTCTTGTCGAAGTCTTGCTTTGGATATCAATGTCTCTGACTACCCTGTCAAAAATCCGATCTTCCAAATAATTGTTATTTGATTCAGGATGAGAGGGTGCTGAGAAAAAGGGCTGCCCACGTCTGTTGAAAAGATTGTATAAATCAAACGCTAAATTAACACGTAATCCACCATAAAACTCATTCGTATTTCCTATCCGTGAATTAAAGGTTGTATCCATGGCCAGCCATCGGGTCAAATTTGTTTCTGAACGCACCCTGAAGCCATTGACATCCTTACTTAAACGCGATTGATAAAAATAACCTCCAAAATACACGCGCCTGTTTGACTGACAACCTTATACCGCGTTGTTGGTTTATACCAGTTGGCACGTACATCCAAGGGATGCGACAAATATTCTACGCCAATACCCGTCTGTGAACTCCAAACCGCGGTGCCATCAACATTGGTCTGACGGCGATCAAAAAAGGCATTAACACCTAATATGAACTGATCGTCAAAAATGTGACGAATACCAAGCCCTTGATGCATTTCATTGGCAGTCGGGGTTGTGAAGGTGTCCTTAGGGTTATAGAAAAGCAAGGTGTCCTTGTTAGCGGAATAGTAGAGAGGTACAATGAAATCTGTTGTATACATGGCTCTTTCACTCTTACTAGTCGAGCCGTAAGCAGATACTTGAACCTGTACCAAGGCCCTATTAGGATTCAAAGGTGGTATATTGACTGTCTCAGGAGTTGAATTTGACGCCGCAGGCGCAGAATGAGCGCCCTTACTGTTGGCCTGCGCATGGGTGGAATCTGCGGGAGGATTATCTTGTCCTGCGCCAAAATTCCCACCATTATCCGCCCAAACCGCTGTTGACAATAAAATCCCAATTCCAACAAGCAAGCCCGTAATAATCATTTTCATAGACAGTCCTTTATAAGGTTATCCATTTTAATAAAATATCGCCTATATATTATAATCATTAAATCAGCTTACGACGTGGGTGTCAAGAAAAAGGGCAAAAAGATGACCTGCACATAAAGTGTGTGAATTCGTTCATAACTGACGAGCATATATTAAGGATAAATCTGAAACCTTCACCACCTTATAATGAGCACTGATAAAATCGAGGATTGCTCTGTATTTTAGCACATTCGGTTGATACCCCAATAAACTCAATGTTTCAATACGGTTTAACTGCTTGGGCCAAATAATATATTTAGGTTTGGCGGCTTTAAGGTCTTTCATAAATTCGCTGTACCATGGGTCTTTGACCCAGGCCAAGTGGAATACGGGGAATTTACCCACAAAAGGACGATTAAAAAAGAAACTATAGGCCGCGTTCTGAGGGTGATTTAAGACAATGTCATTGTCTTTTGTATGGGCTGTTATAAAAGCGGTGACCTCGGTAATATCACGTGCCGCAGGGGCCAAGGTCATAATGCCTTTTGTCCTTGGGGTATCGACCTTTTGATGAGGCAAATCGGAAAAAAACATCAATGAATCAAGTTTTTCTTTCTTAGAGATTTTGTGTACTGCCCTAAAAATAAAAAATCTTTTATGAAGGCGCGCGACACAAGGAACAAAGGTAAAAATAAAAAAAGCACCCAGCAGAAATAAAATGCCGAAGCGAATCATTCTCTTGTAAGCCCCTTGCTGTTTTAAAATCACTTGACCAGGAGCATGACAGAGATTTTCCTTAGTTTCTATTAAGAAAAAATAAAAATGTTCCAGGAGCACAAACAAAAGTATTTTGGAAGGCTGTAAGGCCATCTCAAATTGAGGTCCGCATATCGAGCGAAACGCAGAGATATACATCAAGCTTCCATACAAACCAAGACATAAGACACACAGATGTTCAAGCCTGCACGTCTTTTTAATAAATTGATACATGAGAAAGATCAGCACAAAAATATAAAGATACGCGGGCGTCATCCTTGAAAAAAGCGCATGATTAGGATTTATCATGGCGGTGATCGCATCCTGAAAGCTTGAGATATTCTCTGAGCTGATATGATGGCCAACGGTAACGATAAGTTTTGTGGTGACCACATAAGTAGTCTCAAGGTATGGAAAAAAAGCTCCCACATAAATCAAATAGCTCACAAAAGGCACAAAAATAATCCCAAAACCACCCGTAAAAAAAAGCAATGATTGAAAAAAGACCTGCCTTGACTCTAAACGCCATAATAGCCCCATCAATGAGGCCCCTAAAAAGGCAACAGCAGCATAGATGCCGATTTCAACACTTGTCAATAACCCCATGGCTGAAACCACACCAGCCCAAAAAATAAACTTCATGCGACTGCTTTTAAAAAACCTGCACATCAACAAAAGGGCCATAAGCCCCCAAGCATAGCGCATCCCTCCCCAGTCAATAAAAGCGATGCGTGGGAAGGTCTTGACTATGTACACCAATCCAAGGGCATATAAAAAATACCTGGTCCGAACCATTTCTTTACCGATGAAGATTCCCAGAAAAAGGGTCAAAAGAGTGCCAAAATAAAAATAGAAATACAGGCTGGAGAGCTGTTTGCCCAACAAGGCCAGAAAGGCTGTTATCCCGTAAATTTCAAAAGGCCCGCGCAAATAAAAAAAGTCCCTAAAAGGCACCATGCCCTTAAAAATAGCGTCCGCGCAAGGCAGATAAAGCCCAACCTCAAAAATACGGATTTCTCTTGATAAGATAAGGGGATCAAAAACCACAAAAAGAGCAATAAAGCAGAGAATCACCGTATCGAGTATAGAAGGCGGCTCATGTAGTTTTTTTATGAAAACCGACACCATTTTCATTCTTGATTTTTAAAATCCAACATCCTTCTCTTGAAGTTCTCGACGTATTTCTTCCAAGACCACAATGATATCTGACGTCATTTGGTATATTTTCTTGGTATATTCAAGGTTAACAGGCCCTGGGGCTGCAGGGTCTAAGGCATCATCAAGGATAAACCCCATCAAATGCAATGAATTATTCACAAAGTGGCTTATCAAATTCCGTAAACCAGATCCCATGCTTTTAGCATGGGCCTGAATTTTCATTAACTGATGATCCTCAAGGCTGATTTTTTCAGGAAACAAGATAAGATGGATAATATCCGCGGATTTCTGGTGATAAACCTGCAACTTTTGCCCATCCTTCACACTGATAGGCTCATGGCGGGTCAAATAACTCGCACAACAAAGATTAATGACAGAAAGATAATCCGCCAGATACAAATACATGACATCCCAGACATCAGGATGTATCCGAACCCCCGCCTCTTTAAGCTTTGCTATCTCTTCTTTTAAGTCAACACCACCAGATGGCTCGACCATAGTACCATTATATTCCATGGCCCGTTCTCCTTTGTCTAATTATCTCGGCAGCCTCATCTACAACCCTCAGGATATCATCACGCCTTAAAGGTTTTAAAATATAATGCAGCGCCCCCAGATCTCGAGCCAGTAAAACAGCATGTTCATCAGTCACCCGTGTACTCATGATACATATGGCCTTTTCATCTATTATTTTAATCCTTCTTAACACCTCAAGTCCGTAAATAGAATCCTCACCTAAAGCGATATCAATCAAAATGATATCTGGACGGTTTTCTTTAAAGAAATCAACCGCAGCCTGGCCATCCGTTGCCATGAACGATGAATACCCCTCCATGGACAATGTTTGCTGAATAAATTCAGCCAAGCCTGCGTCAGCCTCCCCTGTCAATATTTTGATGCTCGACTCCCCCATCTTATCCTCCGTTTGGCCTTGAATCAAAACGCATGATTTGATTCCAATTTTGGTTTTAAGTCTGCCCCTTTATATACAGGCAAGGTAATAACAAATTGAGCGCCTTGTCCCTCCCCTGGAGATTCAGCACGGACATCCCCTTTTAACATCTCAACCACCACACGCCTGACATGATAAAGCCCAAACCCAAGGCCTTGCATGCTGCCCCTATGGCTTGCCGGGACCTGGAAGACCTGTTTTAATATTTCCGGCTTCATCCCTATCCCGTTATCGATGGTTTCAATCATCATATGG
Source organism: Candidatus Omnitrophota bacterium (assembly GCA_015233375.1). Taxonomy (GTDB): domain Bacteria; phylum Omnitrophota; class Gorgyraeia; order Zapsychrales; family Fredricksoniimonadaceae; genus JABDGZ01. The sequence goes on from JADFXW010000020.1 coordinate 9,278, forward strand.
TCTTCATGCTGGTATATCTTAAGCGTTACCCTTCCTCCCCCGTTGGGATGTTTTTCTATGGCCGCCTGCATGCCGTTTCGCACAAGATTTAAGATGATTTCTTCAACCAACACCACTTGCCCCCAAACAGGCGGCAAATCAGGGTTAATTTCTTCAATCAGATCAACGCCCTTATATTTTTTCTTCAATAACTTTAAAAGAGAATCCATGGGCACCATCATGGCATTAATAAAAACAGCTTCCATCGGGCCTTTTTGTTTCCTTGAATATTGTTCTACAGCCTTAATAATCCCGGAAACACGGTGAGTCCCATTAACGATCCAGCTGCAAATCCTCATGATAGCATTCCTGATATCAGGAGAAACGCCATGCAATTGTTTTTGATAGGAATTCTGAAGGATAGACCAAATAGCTTCAAAATCATCCTTGGTGATTTCGCGCACCAGATCTTGTTTTTGATAAAGATCAGGCAGAAGCCTCACCTCAGGCCTTGCCATTAAGATTTCCCAAACCGTATTAAAATCATCTTGGGCAATTTCGCGGACTACCCCCTCTTTAGCATCCAAACCTGCTTTTAACCGCACCTCCGTGGGAGACACCTCCTCGACAATGGCCTTACCAATCAGCTCATTTAAAATCTTTCCGCCATTCAGGCCAACCCCGGAAATTTTAAACTTGGAGATGACCTTGTCATTTTCAGATATTTCTTCAACAACAGCGTGTTTGATAAGATCATTTAAAATAGCTGCGCCATGGGGGGCTGCTAATTCAAACCGAACCTTGAGGATGGCCCCTTTGACCATCCATTGAAGGTTTTCCGCATTACCCATCACAAAACTAAGCGGGTTATCAATCTCATGGGCCATGGTACCCACCAGCATGTCCAGCGACTCACGCCTGGCCTGGGTGCTTTCTTCGTGGATTTGTTTTCTTTGCGCTTCCCAATAAAGGGCATTCTCAATAGCTAAAGCCGCCTGATCCTCAATAACAAAAAGATCATCAATCAAATCTGCGGATAACCCATGTTTATTACGTGTTTTTCCTAAGACGATAAATCCAAGCAATTTATCTTCAGCCTTTAAAGGAAGGACCCATTGAGCAGCCAAATGTTCCAATTCCTTTAAAACAAGATCCGCTGCAGGAAAGTCCTTGTTTCTTGAAGAACTGCGCCCATTAAATTTAATCTCCTCATAAGAAATAAGTTTTTTGTCACTCTTGAGTTTTTGGACCAACGGATTCTGCGGTGGTAATGAGGCCCTTTGCACATGCATAGGCTTTGATGCTCTTAAACAATAGGCATGCGTGCTTAAATCGACCAAATAAAGACCCGCGTCTAATTCCAAATGAGTGGATAACGCATTAAGAATATGGTCCAACAACATCTCGACATCCCGGATAGAGGTCATCCCTTTAAGGGCGTCTTTCAGCAATTTTTGCTTATCCTTAACCTCTTGCAAAACCGCATCCTCAGCACGACGTTGAATAAAAAAGTAAACAAATGGGCCTGCGGTAGATAAAAGTATCGCTAAAATAAGCGAAACAAGTTTAAAGCCCAACGCGTATAAATAAACGGGAGCACCAAGGACCAGGGCATAAACTATTAAAAACACGCCCAGACGCGTCACGACAATCTTAATATCAAGCAATTTATACCTTAAAATGGCGTAGGTCACTAAAAAACAGTAGAGCGGTATGGTGAAATTACCGAATGGATAAAAATTGACCCCTATGGCAGGCAAAAAGTTAGTGGCCCCTCCTGAAAAACCAATAAGCGTTCCAAAAAAGAAATAAAGTATTTGTTCCCTGATACGGTCTGTTGACTTTAGGAAAACCTGAAAAAGCCTCAAATGACTATACCCAACAAAGAAACCCCAAATAGCAAAAAATATGTAAAAAATATATCCAGCCTGATCATAGTAAAAAGAATTGAACACGAATCTGACTGACGGAATAAAGTGAGGCGATCCTACAGCAAACAAACTAAAAACAAAGGCCTGACAATAGGCAAAGACGAGTATTTTTCTTTCTTTTAACTTACATAGTTCATAGACAATATGGTAATTTAAGACAGGTATAAAAGCGATGGGTATGTGGGCGATTCTCCATAGGTTTAACGCTTTTCCAGGGTCCTGAATTCCGCCTAAAATAAACGCACATACCCCCCACAAACCAACAACCAGGTTAAACATTAACCATATATAATGCAGTCTACTTCGCCCATAAATGAACAGGAGAATACATAAAAAAAATGTACTGCTTGCTAACGTTAACCCGCCCCAACTAAATAAATTCATGTGCATTAATTGATTCCCATATATTTCATCTTAACAGCGTATGCGAATAGCCGTTCAAGAAACAGACGGTCCAATTCGGGAAAAGAAAACCCCAATTCTTCCAATCGATCTGAGGTTTCCCCACAATCAAATTGGGCCTGAAATGTAAAATAATTAAAAAATGGCCTTATTTTCTTTAAGTACAATCTTGCAATAATCGGATTCTTAAATCGAAACGAACGTCCTAATTTGGGTTTAGCAAAATGGAAATATTCCGATGCCCTATTAATAGTGCTAATTATATTCAATGGCTTTGGACTTACAATATGATAAATTTTATTTTTTCTCTCCCCCATATGATGAGCAAGCATCCAAATGGCGTTGGCTGCCCTATCTACAGGAATCAAATTAAGCCTGGTGTTTTTCCTCACAGCAATTCTTTGAAAAACCTCTTTTGATAACAAATAAAGCGGCTTATAAAACATCTGGAAATCCAATGTTCTACCTGTGTCATATTCGCCCACAATGATACTTGGCCTGTAAATATGGACATTCGTTCTTCCCTTTTGAAATTTCCTCACCCTTTTTTCCGCTTCAAATTTACTTTGCTCATACGGATTGTTGAATTTCTGCCCTAAATCAAAATCACTTTCCTTGAACAAGCCTTTATAATCACCCGCAATAAACGCTGTGCTGATATAGTGCAGGGTTGGAGATCGACGACTTTTTGCAATAAAATCCAATATCCTTTGAGTTCCCAGGACATTGACTCGTCTTAATTGCGCAAGGGGGTCATTAAATCGTGTTAATGCCGCGGAATGATACACCACATCAATTTCTTTAAGAAGTTCATCATACGATCTTTTGGCAAGCCCTAAATTTTCTTTGCTGATGTCTCCTGGCAGAACTTGAACCTTCTTTTGAGAAACATATTTCTTAAAATCATTCGTCCACGGGCATGCCTCCTCAACCCTTTTGAGGGCATGCTCTTTATTTTCACCTCGAACTAAAAGAAATAATTTTACATCCTGAAAGGTGTTTATCAAAAACCTTTTTAAGATATGACTGCCCAAATTGCCCGTACAACCTGTCATTAAAACATTCTTGACATAACTCATGAAACCATGATTTCCATTTCTTAATTTTCATAACCGTTCTATGATGAGCCCCTCTTTTTTAATGAATGATAAATAACCTCCGCAACCTTGGCCAAAGTCGTTATTTCTTCAATATCCTTCTCTTGAATCGAAACCTTAAACCGTTTTTCAATGGCCACCAATATTTCGATGGCTTTAATGGAATCCACCCCTAAATCTTGATAAAAATGAGCTTGTGGTTTTAACTCTTGAGGCTCAACGTCGATGATGGTCACAAGCAAATCCCTTAATTCCTCTTCAATTTGTTCACGTGTTTTATTCATCTAGGCATCTTTCTCGAATTTTCTTATCACCAAACAAGAATTATTCCCTCCAAAGGCAAAAGCATTGTTGAGGGCTATATGGACCACCTGTTGTCTGGATCTATTAGGCACACAATCCACTGCACAAGCAGGATCCGGGGTCTCAAAATTAATAGTGGGCGCAATCATATCATTCTTGACTGTCAAACAACAGGCCACAGCCTCAATAGCGGAGGCAGCTCCCATCGTATGCCCCAACATCGATTTGATAGAACTAACAGGCAAAGGTCCTCTCTTATCTCCAAAAACTTTGCGAATAGCCGCTGATTCTGCGACATCATTGCTCCTTGTCCCTGTCCCGTGCGCACAAATATAATCCACATCCTCACAGACCAAGCCTGTCCCTCTCAGAGCGCTTTGCATACATTGGGCAATCCCCTCAGAAGAAGGGTTCGTGATATGCTCAGCATCGCAGCTTAATCCATACCCCAAAATCTCCGCATATATGTTAGCCTTTCTTTTTAAGGCATCCTCTAGTGTTTCAAGAACAAGAACACTGGCGCCTTCTGCGGGTATCATGCCTTTTCTGTTTTTATCAAACGGCTGGCATTTGTCTGGGGCCACAGCCCCTAATTGATTAAACCCTGTAAATGATGAATATGAAAACGCGTCACTGCCTCCGACTAACATTTTATCGACCCTGCCTGTCATTATCATGTCAAAACCATTACCAATACTATAGTTACCAGCGGCACAAGCTGTTGTAAAAATACTGATAGGCCCTTTGACTCCTAAAGCATGGGCTAAATTAGAAGGTATATTGTCTACAGGATACTGCATAATCGGATGAACGCCCACTTTTTCTTCACCTTGAGCAGACCAAATCTCATCAATCGCCTCAATTTCCTGCGACTCGCCACTGGTCGACCCTAAACTGATTCCTATGTTCAAATCCGCCAATTTTTTAACATCCAATCTTGCCTCGTCTAAGGCCAAACGTGCCGCGACAATGGCTAATTGAGAAGCCTTGCCCATTAAAGCCCTTTTCCTGGGACTAATATAGGAACAAGGATTAAAATTCTTTATCTCACCGCCCTTGTGTGTTGCATGTTTCGATGTATCAAAAGATTCCACCACCGAAATTCCTGATTTGCCCTCTAGCAAGTTCTTCCAAAATTCGTCAATCCCAACCCCAATGGAGGTAACAACGCCCATCCCGGTCACCACCACTCTTCTGTTTCCTCTAAAATTTATCATCGATATTTTCCTACAATAAGCACTGAGGCTGCCCCGTGAGGGCTGAAGGTGTTAATCATGGCACGCGAAACAGGCACCTTCCCATTCCCATTTAAAACATAATTTAAATCACAGGCAGGATCTTTATCAGAATAATTAAGAATAGGTGGGATAAAATTATCGCGCAGAGCTCCAAGGGCAGCTGCCAAAGAAAAACCGCCTGAAACACTAAACCCCTCCCCTAAAAAGGACTTCACCGAGGTGACCAAGGGGCCTGCCCCTTGATTTTGACAAAAAACTTCCCTAATGGCTTTTGATTCAATTTTATCTGCATCTTTTGTGGAGTTGGCATTCGCAAAAATACAATCTATATATTGAGCTTGCAGTTTTGCGTCTTTTAAAGCCATGTCCATGGCCCGGACCATCCCGTGACCATTCGAGGTGTACTTATAATACGAACCTGGATCAAAACAAGAGCCCATTCCTAAAATCTCGGCATAAATCGGCGCCTTTCGTTTTAACGCTGTCTGTAAATCTTCCACAATAAAGGTTGTTGCCCCCTCTCCTAACAAGATACCGTCTCGTCTGTTATCAAACGGACAGGATAACGGCTCATGGCCCTGGGTTAACCCGGAGAGATATTGCAGTTTATAACATCCTAAAAATGTTTGAATGGATAAATCTTCTACCGCACCAACAACAACGGCGTTGACCCTGTTAAAATCAATAAAGGTATACGCATAATTTAAAGCATCAATAAAAGAACACATCCCTGTGGAAACAGTTGAATTAAACCCGGTAATTTTAAATCTAATCCCAACTCGACTGGCCGGTGAATTAATGACGGTACTCGGGAATATGGATGGATTAGCGAACCGCGGCCCGTCCGTGAAGGATTCATGGTTAAATCGTGAAATGCTGTTTAAACTGCCTAATGTTGTCCCAACAGCAACGCCGATATCCGCATTATTTGTTTCATTAATTTCTAAACCTGACTCATCAAGCGCTAATTGAGCTGAACACAACAACAATTTCGTGGCCCTATCTAAATCTAATAACCCTCTTTTTCCTAAAATAAGAGAGGGATCAAAATCTTTAACCTCTCCTGCAACTTTAACCTTATATTTATTTGTATCAAATAAGGTGATGGGCTTTATCCCGGATATTCCTGCCTTTAAGGCATTCAAAAACTCCTCTCTCCCAATACTAATGGGAGATATGACCCCAACTCCTGTAATCACAACCCTTTTTTTACCCATTATATAAATCGCCTCACCTCATCAAATCCCTAATCCTCCATCAATCCCAATGACTTGACCTGTAATGTACCCCGCCCTCTGAGAAAGCAAGAAACCCACCATCTCTGCCACTTCCTCTGGCTTTCCCATTCGCTGTAAAGGGATTTGTTCTATAGCTTGTTTTAAATATTTTTCATTTAAGCCTGCCACCATATCTGTTTCAATAAAGCCGGGTGCGAGGGCATTAACCCGAATATTAAAGGGTGCTGCCTCCTTTGCCAAAGCTTTCGTAAATGCGATGATCCCGCCCTTGGATGCTGAATAATTAACCTGCCGCGCCATCCCATGCACCCCGCTAATAGAGGAAATATTAACAATATCACCGGATTTTTGTTTCATGAAGGTCACAATCACGGCCTTAGTCATATTAAATGTGCCGTTTAAATTAGTGTCCATCACCTCACGCCAATTTTCCTGGCTCATCATGGCTAAAATAGAATCTCTGACAATGCCCGCGTTATTCACCAAAATATCCAACCTTCCCCATTTTTCAAAAATCTGGTCTTTCATCTGCTGGACTTGTGTATAGTCTTTAATGTCCACCTTAAAAGACAGGGCACCAACCCCCATTTTTTCAATATCTTCTGTCAATGTTGTCGCCAACTCATCATGGCTTAAATAATTAAACGCCACATTAGCTCCTTGACGGGCCAATGTCAGGGCGATGGCGCGGCCAATGCCCCTGGTAGCACCCGTCACAATCGCTGTTTTTCCTATAAGCTCTTTTTCTTTAGACATGTGCCTCTGATTTCTTATTCCTGGTCATTTTTTCTTTGGCAATAGCCACGTCTCTTTGCGCTTGCAAGTTCATCCAAAATTCTGGAGTATTTTTAAAAAAACGGGCCAATAAAATCGCCGTTTCTGGCGTCATGTCACGTTTTCCGTTAATTAATGTATTAATGCGTTGTATAGGAACCTTGATTTTGCGGGCTAATTCGACTTGTGAGAGATGCTGAGGAATAATAAAATCTTCAAGCAGGACTTGACCAGGATGAACAGGCTGGTATTTTTTTTTGACCATACTCTGTGCTCCTCATGATATTTTTAAATCGGACAGTGATTTAAAGTAACATCGATAACGAAAGGATACCATATTAACGGTATACGTGCAAGTAAAACAAATCTTTCCGCCTCCTATTTCATCTTTTCCAAAACCTTAAGCCAGAACATCATCGGATGCATGGTATGGATAACACTCCAAACAAGCCCTGGCAGGCCGTCTTTAAATCCGCCGCGTTTGACATAATGCTTGAAAAAAATACTCGGTGTTTTAAAAATCAAGTCATGCTTTATCTTTTTGACATCAATCTCTGGATGTTCACGAAGATAACGCTCGCTTTCTAAATCTGAATAATGGTTCTGCTTGGCCAACATTTGACTAACAGAGCCAATCGCATAATGCAAAACAATCCCTTGAATCCTCCCCACAGAACCTCTGGTCACAAACGCTTCATGTATATTCCCTTGATACGTTCCTTTTCCTTTTTGCAACAGCTTTAACTGATACGCCCCTCCCACATGCTTTAAAGCAATCTCGCCCACACAATCCTGCCGTAATATTTCAAAGGCCGCATGGTCTGTCTTTTTAATGGCTTGATTAATCAATTCCTTTGTTTCTGCAGGGATGACCTCATCCGCATCCATCTGCAAGACCCAGGTCGTTTGAGCAGCCTCCATGCCGCAGTTACGCTGCTTATCAAACGCGTTTTCTAAAGCCCGCACAATCACACGCGCCCCATACTCCTCTTTGGCAATCGTGCAGGTATTATCAATCGACTCATCATCAACAATAATGATTTCATCAGCCCAACCTTTAAGCGCATCCAGACAGCGCCTGATACGCAGCGCCTCATTTTTCGTTAAAATAACGGCTGTTATCCCCGTCATGACTTCTGCCTTTCCACCCTGTGATAAACATCCAACGTTTTTTGAGCAGTCTTGATAAACGAAAACTCCGAAGCACGCTTTAATCCTTCCTGGGATAATTTAAG
>JADFXW010000021.1:0-10864 GCA_015233375.1 Candidatus Omnitrophota bacterium
CATTCTCATAGCTATTGCCTCCTAGTTTAAAACAATTATAGAAGCAATAGCAATTCTTGCACTATTATTTACCGCGCCTACAGTTACATAAATTTGTCCACTTTATTCAAGAAAGAACCATAATATACTTTGATTAGACAATACAGGACAACCTTTGTCAATGAATTTTAGAAAAAAATGAGGCTAATTTTGATAACTGCCACAGCGGGGACAATGAGCGGGAGATTTTTGATTATAATCAAAATATAAATAAGTGCAAAAAGTGCACTGCCGAAAGAATTCCAAATCTCTTAAGGCTTCCGTATATTTAAAATTATATGAATGATAAAGCCAGGCAATAAGAATCACGGCTAAGCCCATAGTTACCCCAAGCGCCATAATCACATTAAAGTCCCAAATAATCATTTAGAGGCTTCCCTTAATTTAACCCAATGATTCAAATCAGACGACTCCCCTCTATCCAGAAAAAAAGGGATTTGTACCCCTTCCTTATAGCCCCCTGAAACTTCTTGTGGCTTCTTGTCATCTACGAGCGGAAGAGGCCCTTCATAAATGAATGCCGCAGGAGGCCTGGGGCCAGGCGCTGTAAATCCAATCCATACCATGCCAAGCAACACGGCATGCGCCATAACAACTATCGAAAGAATTTTAAAGAATCGTGCTGACATTAACACTCACTCCTGAAATTCCTCTGCAAAGATCAAGTATATCCGCAACCCTTCCCATGGAGGCCCGGCCATCAACCTTGACCATTAACACCCACCCCCTTAAATCCTTTTGCGCCAAATAACGCCTAAGCTCATTGAACGTCACTACCTTGCCGTCAACATAAATAACATTTTCACCAGTGACCGTAATCACCAAAGGCTTCCCCAGAACCCCGGCAGGTTGACTAAAAGAAGAAAACTTCATCTCAACTCCTGAAGGCCGGGCAAAAATAGTCGTCGACATTATCAATATAATGAGCATCAAGATAAAATTAATAAACCCTATAGCTAATACAGGATGAAGCAAATCTGACTTAATCTTGAAATGTTCTAGCCCCATTTAAACTACTACTCCATTTCAGAGACTGCTTGTAAAATTGTTATTGTCTCCTGAATCGATTGATCAAAAACCGCAATCAAATCATTGACCCTCATCGCCACAAAACTATAAATAGCAAACGTAAGGACCCCCACAAAAAGACCGCTGGCGGTCGTGACCAAGGCCTGCCAAATCCCTGAAGACATGTCCCCCAGGCTTAATGGATTAAGCGCGTTCGAACGCATTTGAGCCGCATGAAATACCACACACAAAGCGGTGGTGGTGCCCAAAAGCCCTAACATCACAGCTGCATTGATGATAAATTGAAGCAAACCCAAATGCTGTTTTAAACGATGGATTTCAATACCTGCACGCTCTTGCATGGCTTGTCTTATTAAATCTATCGAGGCCCCGAATTTCATCACACCTGCTTTACAAATAAGGCCTAAACCAACAGGATGTTCTTCGCAAAGGCTTAACGCATCCTTTATCCTGTTGTCACGTATCGCTTTTAAAAAATCTAATTTAAATTTTCTGATTTGCTTGTCTACGGCATTGAGAAACAAAAATTTTTCAATGCCTATGGTTATACTTAAAATGGAAAGAAACAATATCGGCCACATCATGGGGCCACCTTTAAACAATAACCCCCAAGCATTAATGACAACAACAGGCATACTCACCTCATCTTTCCCGCATTATTTTTGATCCACTCAAGCCTCTCTTTAGCAAACACGGCTTCAGGGGTATTTAACTGGATGATTTTCTGATAAGTGACACGGGCCCCTTCCCAGTCCGTGTCTTCTTCATACATCTTGGCCACGCGCAAATAAGCCTTTACCACCCACTGTCCTTCATTGGGATATAAATCAGGTATTTTTAAATACGCCGCAATCGCATCCTCAGCGCGGCTCATCAATTCAAGCGTATCCGCTAAATTAAATTGTATTTGAGCCCTGTCAATTTGTCCTTCTTTGGAGGCCAAGGCTTTTTGGTAGACCTCGAGTTCCTTTTCATAATTTTGCTCTCCACGATAAAGCTGACCCAATTTTAAATACGCCTCCCCGGCATAATCAGGTGAGGTCGCAATAATACTTTGATAGGCGCCAATGGCCCTTTTGGGGTCCATCTCTTTAAACATGATCCCTGCTATGGCAAGCCTGGTCTTGCCTTTCAGAGACTCATCAGTATCACTGATGGCTTTGTACTGTTGGAGGGCATCGTCTGACTTGCCTTGAAGTTCATAGGCCTGTCCTAATTCATAACGGATCTGATCCATGGGCTTGCTATTAGAAAACTCATCTATCATCAATTTGTAATATTCAATCGCTGAATGAATATCGCCATTTTTCAAATAATGCTGGGCCAACCATAACATCGCCTCAAAGGCCTCATCTGTATACGGATATTTATAGACGATAAACTTGAATCTTTTCACCGCTTCCCTTCCTTGGCCTAATTCAAACTGGCATTTGGCAATACCAATATCCGCATTTTTGGCGATACTGATATCATTGGGATAAAGCCTTAAAATCTTCTGAAAGACCTTGAGGGCTTCTTCTGGTTGCTTCAAATTAAGAAAGGATAACGCTAAAATATAATTTGCATCTGGTGCAAAGGAACTTGGGCGCGTCAAACTTTTAAGATAATGCTCCATCATCGATCCTGCACGGCCCCAATCCGACTTCTTAAAACTAATGAGGCCCATGTAATAATCGACATCATCCAAAAATTTACTTTGAGGAAATCTTGCCCTTAAAATTTTAAAACCCTCCATGGCCGCAGCTGACTTGCCCCATTTTAAAAGCGCAATAGATTGTCGATAATAAACGTAATCCATCGTTGCTAGAGAAGAAAAACTTTTTTTGACCCTTTCATAAAACGTTACCGCAGCTTCCCACTCATGATTTTCTTGGTAAACATCCGCCATCTGTATCAAGGCATTGGCTTTAATTTCAATATCTGTGCTTTTATCAAAAACCTCTTGAAAATACTTGAGGGAATCCGGCCTCTGACCCAGTTTCCAGGCACACCACCCTAAACCTAACCTGCTTTTAACAAAAATCTCTGGATCCTTTTGGGTCTCCAGGCGCAAATAATCCTGTTTGGCCTGTTCATATTTTTTCATCAAATAATAAACATTGGCCCGCCCCAAATATCCTTGCGGCCAATGAGGATTTTGAGGATAATTTTGTATAAAATCGGAAAAGAGCCCCAAAGCCTCGTCATAAAGGCCCCGTTCATACGCCAAATGAGCACGAGCCAACACCACATCTTCTGCTGATAAATTCTTAGCCTTACAAAAATTATCCGCCTTTTTAAGGACAACCCTGGCCTCCTCCATCCTGCTTAATTTCATATAGCACCAACCCTGGGCCACCAGAGAAGAAAGTTTTAAATTTTCATCCATCAAAAGGTCAATCGCTTTTTGGTAATAATCAACGGCTCTCTTAAAATCACCTAAATAATAAAAGCTTTCAGCAGCATTAAAATTAACCTCTCCTAAATGAGTTGATTTAGGGTACTTCGCCCCAAAGGACTGAAAATCGCGTATCGCTTCCTTTAATTGGCCGGCATTATAATCACACACCGCTATTTTCATGGCTGCATCTTCGGCTAATTGGTGGGATGGAAACCTCATGATTAACTGCCCAAAAGCCTGTTTGGCCGACGTGAATTCTTTGTCTTGAAAATAAGCCCAACCCAAAGAATAATAGGCCTGTGGCACAAAAGAAGATTGAGGAAAACGAGTAATGACGGAAAGGTAATCTTGCTTGGCCTCAAGGAAACGTCCTTCTTTTAGAAGGGCTTCAGCTCGCCAATACAGTATCTCATCTTGTTTATCTTTTTGATTACCTATCTGTTCGAATAAATCCAATGCCTTACTGTATTGGCCTTTCAAGAAATCACATTGGCCTAACAATAATTTTACTGATGGCAACTGGGGGCTTTGAGGATATTTGCTCAAGAAATCCTCCAAATAACCTTTGGCTACGTCGTTAAAACCATCATTAAAAGCCTGACGCGCCGCAGATAAAAGTTCCAACTCTGAGGTTTGGGCCAATGCCATGCCTGGAAAAAGAAACCATAAAACCAATAAATAATAAAAAATAATTCGGATCATAAGCAGTTAATTTTGAACAGGCAACCTTTGATAGCGGACGATTCAAAATTCAAAAGAAACACAATTTTATTATATCAATTTATCGTACTCTTTTTAAAAATTGTTTCAAATATCTCCCTGTATGAGAAGGCGCGTGGTCCACTATTTCCTCAGGCGTGCCTGCAAAAACAAGCTCTCCTCCCTTGTCCCCGCCATCTGGCCCTAAATCAATGATATAATCCGCGGTTTTAACAACATCCAAATTATGCTCAATAACCAGAACCGTATTCCCGCGGTCCACCAGTTGCTGTAATACTTGCAAAAGTTTATCCACATCAGCAAAATGAAGACCGGTTGTTGGTTCATCCAGGATATAAAACGTCTTGCCTGTGGCGGGTTTGCATAACTCACTGGCCAGCTTCACCCTTTGCGCCTCGCCACCGGAAAGTGTGGTCGCTGCCTGGCCTAACCGGATATAACCTAATCCCACATCATGAAGTGTTTGTAAAACTTGTTTAATACGGGGAATGCTTTCAAAAAGCCTGAGCGCTTCATCAACAGAAAAATCCAGCACATCCGCAATATTTTTATCCTTGAACCTCACCTCAAGGGTCTGGTCTGTAAACCGCCTGCCTTTACATATCTCGCATTCCACATAAACATCTGGCAAAAAATGCATCTCAATTTTCTTGATACCATCCCCCCCACAAGCCTCACAACGCCCGCCTTTGACATTAAAACTAAATCGTCCTGCCTTATATCCCCGCACCTTGGACTCAGGCAGCATGGCAAACAAATCGCGGATAGGGCCAAAGACACCCGTATACGTCGCTGGATTTGATCGCGGGGTGCGCCCAATGGGCGATTGGTCAACCACAATAACCTTATCAATATGCTGAATACCTTCTATTTTCCTATAACCGCCCGGGACCACCTTACTGGAATAAAGTTTATGGACCAGCTCCTTATAAATAATTTCATTAACCAAGGTGGACTTGCCTGATCCTGAAACCCCTGTCACGCAAACAAAGGTGCCTAGCGGTATTTTGACGTCAATATTCTTTAAATTATGCAAGGAGGCTCCCATGACCTTTAAGAAATTCGTATCCACCACTTCCCTGCGCTTGGAAGGACTTGGGATTTTATAGCTGCCGGCCAAATACCTTCCGGTCACAGAATCTTGACATTGAATCAGGCCTTTGACTTGACCCGCATAAAGGACCTTGCCTCCATATTCGCCGGCACCTGGCCCTAAATCAATCACATAATCCGCCCGCCTGATAGTATCCTCGTCATGCTCAACAACGATCAAGGTGTTCCCCAAATCTCGCAAGGCATGCAGGGTGCTTAAAAGCCTGTCATTATCTTTCTGATGCAACCCAATACTTGGCTCATCCAAAACATAGATAACCCCCACCAGGCCTGAACCCACCTGGGTCGCCAGACGGATACGTTCAGCCTCACCGCCGGAGAGGGTCGCACTCCTTCTGTCTAAGGTCAAATATTCAAGCCCCACATTAATGCAAAAATCCAGGCGGCGATTAATCTCTTTTAAAATCTCTTCACTAATCGTCTTTTTGTCCTTAGTCAAATTCAACTCACTAAAGAACCGCTTGGCTTCCTTAATAGAAAACGCGGTCACCTGGACAATATTCTTATCCCTAATCCTCACCGCCCGTGATTCTTTCTTTAAACGAAGGCCCTGGCAAGAGGGACATGGTGCCTCTGACATAAACGACGCTATTTCCTCTTTGAGCCAATCACTGTCCGTTTCCTTAAAAAGCCGCTCTAAATATTTAGTAACCCCTTCAAAGGTCCTGCCCCAAATCTCGTCATCAGAACCATATAAAATGATATGCTTGAATTTCTTATCCAGGGCATTAAAGGGCATGTGCGGATCTACCCTGTATAACGAGGCTATTTCGCGAAGGACGGCACGGTAATACATCATGTACCCTCGCTGCCCTTTTTTCCAGGGAGCAATGGCAGAAACCCATGGCTTTGATGGAAAAGGGACCAGGCTTGCTGGATCAATCTCCATCTTGGTCCCCAGGCCATTGCATTCAGGACAGGCGCCATAAGGAGAATTGAAGGAAAAAATACGCGGCTCAATTTCACTCAGTGATGTCCCACAATCCGCACAGCCATAGTGTTCAGAAAACATCACATCAGGCTTTCCCCCATTAAAATCAACGATAACAATACCTTCCCCTGTCTTAAGCGCGGTCTCCACAGAATCTGAAAGACGGTCTTTTATATCATGCCGCACCGTCAGCCTATCGACCACAACCTCAATGTGATGTATTTTGTATTTATCCAGCTTGACAATATCCCCTGTCTCATAAATCTTGCCATCAATACGCATGCGGGCAAAACCTGCTTGAGCGATCTCTTTTCCGATACTGCGGTATTCGCCTTTACGGCCCCGGATCATCGGTGCCAATAGATTTATTTTGGTCCCTTCAGGCAAACTCAAAATATTCTCCACTATCTGCTGACTTGTCTGCTTCTCGACTTTTTTGTTACACGAAGGGCAAAAGGGAGTGCCTATCCGGGCAAACAAAAGGCGCAGATAATCATAAATTTCTGTTTGAGTAGCAACGGTAGAACGAGGATTTCGACTGGTTGTTTTTTGTTCAATAGAAATCGTGGGGGAAAGGCCCTCGATATGCTCCACAAGCGGTTTTTGCAACTGTTCCAGAAATTGGCGGGCATAGGCAGAAAGACTTTCCACATACCTGCGCTGTCCTTCCGCATAAATAGTGTCAAAAGCCAACGAGGATTTACCAGAACCGCTTAAACCTGTAATAACCACAAACTGGTTTCTGGGGATCGTTAGATCAATGTTTTTTAGATTATGTTCACGCGCGCCGCGGATAACAATATGGTCAGATTGCATAATATTATTCTATATAAAAGGCGCTCCCTGTACCATTAAAAAATGGTGTCAGTTCTTAAGTTTCAGAACTGACACCATTTTTTATGACACCATTTTTTTCTTATTTATTTTTACAATATTACTTTTTCTTTGGTGCTTTTTTCTTGGCCACTTTCTTGACAGCCTTCTTTTTGGTACCGCCACGGACCATCTTGGCACAGGAGATATCCCCTTGCTTATCGATAAAATAAAGATAGCCCTCTTCCCTCTTCATTCCGACCTTGGCCACCTTCTTGGGCGCGCCACCTTTAGAATCACCACGTGCCATCTTGGCACAGGAGACATCACCCTGCTTATCTACGAAATAAAGATAGCCTTTTTCTTTCTTGACACCGACTTTTGCGACTTTTTTTGTAGCCATGCTATTCTCCTCCTTGTTGATGGTTGATTTAACCTATTTTAACACCTTGAAAATATTCCTTTAATGTATGCACGGCTGAAAGGACAGCCAAAAGGCTTGTTTTTGGATTATCCGGGCAAACCACATTTTCAGTTCGTGTCACCAATCTCCCAAATTCACCCCTCATCTCAATCTCATGCGAATTAACCTTAAACTCTGGAGAGGTTGTAATCCGTATACGTAATTTTTCCACACACCCTGAAGCCAGGGCAATGGTTGCCGCCACATTAATATTTTGGGGAAAACATTTAACAGCCTCCTGGACCTTGCCTTCAAAAAGAAGGGTTTCCTTTTTGATCCGTGATAAATCAATTTTTTGGGTCTTCACATAACTATTACCAGCAAAACCATAAACAGGTTTGCGTGTCGTTAATTTAATGGAATCGATGCGCTTGAGGCTCGCGGCTTTGATGGCATCAATACCCGCCAGGGCTCCGGAAGGGATAAGGACCCTCACACCTTGTTTCTGGGCTATCTTAAAAATAGATTCCCCCTCAATAAATTTGCCTACACTCATGACCAAGACATCCTTCCTGGCCAAAATGGCTTTGAGGACAAGATCACGCGTATCAGCCGCATTGACGGCTTCAACAACAAAATCACAACTTTTTAAGAGATCTTGATACGAGGTTTTTACAATATTTTTACACGGAAGATCTTTTTGAAGATGAGTGGCTTTAACAGGATTAATATCAAACAAAGCCGTGACCATGGCCCTATCGCCGCATTCTGTCTTGATGCTTCGAGCAATGCGTGAACCTATCGCGCCACAGCCTAAGATTCCTACTCTAATTGGCTTAACTTTTTTTCTTTTTAATGGGGATGATGACATTATCAATAAGCCGAACTTTTCCAAAAAATACACTTATAGCAATCAACACCCTGCCTTCTAAAACTTTTAAAGGTTGTAACGTGTTTGCATTGACACATGCCACGTACTGAATTTTCCCAACAGAAAAACGAGTGATTTTTTTCTTAATAAAACTAATAATCTTAGAAACACTCTCTTCGCCATTTTGAATCGAACGTTTTGCCTGGACTAACGCCTGAAATAAAATCGGGGCCTGGGAACGTTCTTGGGGTGTTAAAAAAACGTTGCGCGAACTTTTGGCTAAACCATTCTTTTCCCGGATAATAGGGCAAACCCTTAACCTAACCGGAAAATTTAAATCCGCAACCATTTTGGACAACACCACCACCTGCTGGGCGTCTTTCTGACCTAGATAGATAACATCAGGCTGAACCATGTTCAAAAGTTTCGCAACGACCGTCACAACCCCTTTAAAATGGCCAGGCCTGTATTTCCCGCACAAAACACTATCTAAATTTTCTACGTCGACATATGTCAAATAACCGTTAGGGTATATCTCAATATTAGACGGAATAAATAAAATGTCAACATTTTCTTTTACAAGCATCGTCGCATCGCGCCTGATGTCCCGAGGATAACGATCATAATCCTCGCGTGGGCCAAACTGTTTTTGATTAACAAAGATGCTCACCACACAAACATCACACCCTCTCTTACAGGCACGAACCAGGGACAGATGCCCTTCATGGAGATACCCCATCGTCGGAACAAAGCCAATTTTTCGCTTATTGAAACGCGCTTCTTTTAAAGCCTTGCGTAATTGATGGACTGTTTTGACGATTATCATAGGCGTTTCAAAATACCTGGATCAATCTCTAATAATGGCCCCATCACAAAAGAGCGCTCACACATACCAGGATGAGGAATCAGTAATCGAGGCGTTGTTAATTTAATATCATCATACAACAAAACATCAATGTCAATAACCCTGGGCCCGTGAAACATTTTTTTGACACGGCCTAGTTGACGCTCAACGGCTTGTGTGACGTCTATCAATTCTTCCGGTGTATATAAAGTTTCCGCTTTCAAAACAGCATTCAGGAATTTTCCTTGCGGCGGGGCATCGAAAGGATCCGATTCAATAATGGTGGAAACTTTAAGCACCTTAACCCCGTGATTTTGAAGCTCCTCGATAGCTTTGTGAAGATAATGCAGGCGGTCGCCTAAATTAGAACCTAAAGCAAGATAAACAATAGACATAAGGGTATTTGTAATGGTTCTTTGAAATTTTATATGAATAAAGCGAACAAGGATCAGGACGAGGTGAAATTGTTTTTTAAAAGGGATTTGGTCATTTTAGCCTAAAATTGGTCATGACTAATTTTAGGCGTTAAAAAATGACCCATCCCTTTTAAAAAATAATTTCACCTCGTCCGTCCACTACCAAAGGATATCCATTCAAACTACAAAATCTTTCCTATCCGTTCAACAGCCTGATGGATACGCTCTACCGGAATGGTCAGGGCCATGCGCACATAGCCTTCCCCTGCCTTACCAAAACCAATGCCAGGCGTGACAACAATATCAGCTTCATCCAAAAACGCCTTGGCACAACTCATGGAATCAGGATATTTGGAAGGCACCTTGGCCCAAACATAAAAAGCTGCTTTAGGAGGCTCTATTTTCCAGCCAATCGCCCTTAACCCGTTAATCAAAGCATCCCTGCGCATCTGGTACTCAGTGCGCATGTCTTGAATATCACGCGGGTCCATATTCAAAGCCGCAATCCCTGCATACTGAATCGCACTAAAAATACCCGAATCACAGTTAGACTTCACCTTAGCTAACGCTGAAACAAGCGTTGGGTTTCCACAAGCCCAGCCAAGACGCCAGCCTGTCATATAATAAGTCTTTGAAAAGGAATGAAACTCGATGGCGATATCACGGGCCCCATCAACCTCTAAGATGCTAGGAGGAGCAATACCGTCATAATAAACTTCACTATAAGCCAAATCAGACACAATAATAATTCCCTTACGCTTACAGACAGCAACAAGGTCCTGATAAAATTTCTTGTCTGCAGTGGCTGAAGTTGGATTATTAGGATAACAAACAAAAATGGCCTTCGCGTTCTTCAAATTTTCTATGTCTTCTATCTTGGGCAAGAAGCCATGGGCTGCTTTAAGTGGCAAATACTGGATTTTACCTCCCGCAAAGGTTGCCGCGGCTTGATACGCCGGATAAGCAGGCTCTGTTAAGACCACCTTGTCTCCCGGGTTAATGATCCCTAAAGGCAGGTGGGCAATCCCCTCCTTTGAACCTATCAAAGGATAAATTTCCGTCTGAGGTTCTAGTTCTACCCCAAAACGGTTTTTAAACCATTTGGCGATCTCCACACGCAGCCCAGGGACGCCGGCATCAAAAGGATAATGATGGTTGGCTTCATCCTCAAGAGCTTTTTTCATCGCATCAATAATCACCTGGTGCGTTCTCTGATCAGGATCCCCGACACCTAAACTAATGACATCCCGACCCGCCGCAATCGCGGCCCTGCGCGCCTTATCAATCTCGACAAACAAATACGGC
>JADFXW010000021.1:10874-16836 GCA_015233375.1 Candidatus Omnitrophota bacterium
TTAAACGATCCGAATATTCAATCTTAAATTCAATATCTGTGGACATGGTTCTATACTCCTATTCTTCTACCCATTCAACCCTAAAACATCCTGCATATTAAATAAACCCTTTTTCTTCTTTGCAATAAATTTCGCAGCCACCAGGGCCCCTTGGGCAAAAATGTCCCGGGTCTTGGCATGATGGTGTATTGAAATCAAATCAACCTCACTATCAAAGGTGATGGTATGATCCCCTATGACCTCGCCTTCTCGAATAGAGGCAATCCCCTTGACCTTGTGTTTAGAAAAAGTTTCTGCAATCTCAGCCATGGTCCGGGCCGTTCCTGAAGGCGCGTCTTTTTTATGCACATGGTGCGTTTCACTTAAATGAATAGCATAACCTTTTCCTGTTATCCGTGCTGCCTGGGCGACGAGACCAAAAACAAGATTAACCCCAATCGACATATTAGAAGAAAAGACGATCCCGATCTTTGAAGACGCCTTCTTGATTAAAGCCACCTGTGCCTGTGTCAAGCCCGTCGTGCCTATGACCATATTAACCCCATACTTCTGACAGGCCTTTAAATGAAGCAAGGTCGCTTCAGGTGTTGTGAATTCAATCAACACCTGACTGCCTTCAAGCGCCTCATCCTCAAAACAGATGGGCAGATTCATTGACGATGAAACCACATGAGGACGATTTTTATCTTCTAAAAGAGCGGAAATCTTGAAAATTTTGTCTTGAAGGCTTAAGGCCGTGATACGTTGCCCCATGCGGCCTTGACACCCGGAAATAGCAAGTTTTATCATTTGAGTAACCCGTAATTAGTTAATGCTTTTTTTAATACTTCCAAATTAGACTCTTCCATTTCACACATAGGCAGACGCATCAAAGGCTGGCAGAGCCCCATCAGCGCTGCAGCCGTCTTAACAGGGATGGGATTGGTCTCTATAAATAAAGCCTTTATCAACTCCTGCATTTTGCCATGCAACACTTGAGCCTGGCTTGTCTTGCCTTTATTAAATAAATTAACCACCTCTGCTACATCCTTAGGCAGAATATTAGAGGCCACGGAAATAACCCCTACTCCGCCCAAGGACAAGACATCGATGGTTAAAGCATCATCTCCTGAAAGGATTAAAAAATCCTTGGGGCAAAGCTGGCGGATACTCTTCATCTGCTCAAGGTTTCCTGAAGCTTCCTTGACACCAATCACATTCTTTAAACCTGAAAGCTTAAGCATCAGCTCAGGGGCAATATTCTTACCCGTACGGCCAACGATGTTATAAAGAATGACTGGAATATCTGCGCTTTCACTCACCGCCTTAAAATGAAGATATACTCCTTTGTCCGTGGGCTTGTTATAGTAAGGAGTAACCACCAACACAGCATCAGCGCCCACCTTGGCCGCATGCTGTGTCATATGAACAGCTTCAGCGGTACAATTAGACCCTGTTCCCGCAATCACAGGCACCCTTTTAGCCACTGTTTGAACACAAAGTTCAATGACATGCTCATGCTCTTTTTCAGAAAGAGTAGGAGACTCACCCGTTGTCCCGCACGGTACCAGTCCATGAATGCCCTGGGTGATTTGCCATTCAATAAGCTTTTTATAGGAAGCTTCATCAATGCCATTTGTTGTAAATGGCGTTATCAGGGCTGTCATAGCCCCTTGAAATTTTTTTCTATCCATTGTAATAATACTCCCCTTTAGCGATGAGCTTCGCTGAGCCTTTAAGCCACACGTTATCAATTTTATACCCCTCGTCCAAATCAAAGGTGATTTCCAAAATTTCCTTGCTCGCTGTTAAAACCTTCATGAAGGCTTGGGCCTGCACCTTAACGTTCGGATAAGCACTAAAAAAACCTATTAACGCTGAGGCTACCGCACCCGTGCCGCAGGCCAAGGTCTCTGCCTCAACCCCCCGCTCATAGGTGCGTACCGCGACCATCCCCTCACGCGCACGTTCCACAAAGTCCACATTCGTTCCCCGAGGAGAAAACCTAGGGTGATGACGGATCAAGGCGCCCAGGCTATTGACATTAACCTCCTGTAAACCATCCACAAAAACAATGGTATGGGGCACTCCTGTATCAATATAATGGACAGTCAATTTCTGACCACCAACCGTAATATTCAAATCAGGCCTATAGTCCACGGGATTGGATAATCTCACACGGACCATCTCACCTTCAATTTGAGCCAAAATCTCGCCTGCCAGGGTTTCCATACCAAATAAATTTTTCGAAGGATGCCAATGAGCACCAATATAGGCGGCCATGCACCTGGCCCCATTACCACACATTTCAGCCTCTGAGCCATCCGCATTAATGATGCGCATGCGGTAATCTGACGTCAAGGACTTGTCCGCAACCAAAACCCCGTCTGCACCAATGCCATTTTGACGAGCACAGACCTCTTTGGCAAACCGGGCGTAATCAAAACCCTCACGCGCCTCAATAACAATAAAATCATTACCCGCACCAACCATTTTGACAAAAGGGACTATGACCATTGGACGATTATCTCACCTTTCATTAAATCCTTTAGTGTTTCTCGTTCCTTGATGATTTTAAACGCCTTGCCCCTGACCATGACCTCCGCCACCCTGGGACGAACGTTATAATTACTCGACATCGCATACCCATAAGCGCCAGCACTCATGACCGCTAGCAAATCACCGCTTTTAACCTGAGGCAGCATCCTTTCATGAGCAAAGAAGTCCCCACTCTCACATATAGGCCCAACCACATCAAATTTTGCTTTAACACTTCTGTTCTTTTTGATGGGGACAATTTCATGATACGCATCATAAAGCATGGGCCTCATCAAATCATTCATGCCCCCATCCACAATCACAAATTTTTTGACGCCATTGTCTTTTATATAAAGGACCTTGGTTACAAACACACCCGCATTACCGACAATAAATCGTCCAGGCTCCATAATAATCTTCAAACCTGTTTTCTGCAATAAAGGCACAACCTTCCGGGCGTACTCAAGCGCGGTTTGAGGATTTTCGTCTTTATAAATAATCCCCAATCCTCCCCCTATGTCTAAATATTCAATATCAATCCCCTCTTTTTTGAGGTCTTCAATAAAGGCCGTAACCTTCTTAATAGCTCCCACAAACGGGGTGCTGGAGGTTATCTGAGAGCCAATATGGATATGCACACCGTTAATCTTGACATAAGGATACTTCTTTTGGGCCTTAAAAATCTGGCGTGTCGTCCTTAAATCAATCCCAAATTTTTTCTTTAAAGAACCTGTATTAATATATTCATGCGTCGGTGCCGGCACATCGGGATTAATACGAAGCGCTGCCTGGACTTTTTTACCCATTCGTTTCGCAATAAGGTTGATATGGGTCAATTCAGGTTCGGATTCCACATTAAACAATAAAATCCCTGACTCAATCGCAAAGGATATCTCTTCTTCTGTTTTCCCCACCGAAGCAAACACTATTTTTTGAGGGTCTGCCCCGGCAATCAAGGCCTTTCTTAATTCACCCATGGATACAATATCAATACCAGCGCCTAAATCAATCAAGCTTTTGATAACACTTAAATTCCCATTCGATTTCATGGCAAAACAAATAATGGGATTAAGTTTAAGAAATGCTTTGCGGATCTTTAAAAAATGATCCGTCAAGGTTTTATAACTATACAGATAAAAAGGCGTACCCACGCGCTTGACAATGGATGAAACCTTCACATCTTCACAATAAAGCTCATCATTTTTAAATTTAAAATCGTGCATATAGCTTTTAAATTGACGTTAAAAAGATTGCTTCGTCGGGCCCTAGCCCTCCTCGCAATTATCAACAAAAATAAATATTTATATGGATATTTTTTTATTCCAATAATCCAACTGTTTTTTCACCATATCAGGATTCGTTGAACCTAAAGAAGATTTAATTTTAACAGACATCTGTGGATTGAAAAGTTTTTTTACATCCTCTTCAAACACAACAGAAAACTTTTTCAACTCCAGCCTTGTTAACGACGAAATGCTCTTGCCCTCATCCAAACACTCCTTGACCATCCGGCCTAAAATGTCATGCGCATCCCTATAAGAAACTCCCTTTTTAACCAAATAGTCCATCACATCAACAGTAAAAAAGCTCTCATCCAAAACACGCAAACGGGCCTTATCCTTGTTGACCTTCAAAGAGGCAAATATCTTAGAAACCACTAAAAGCATATTTTTAGTCTTGTCAATCGTGTCAAACAGCACTGGTTTATCGAGCTGCAAGTCCCTGTTATAGGTCAATGGCAGGGCCTTTAACAAAACATGGATTTGCGTTAAATTCCCAATCACCACGGCTGTACTGCCACGCACAAGCTCTAAAACATCTGGATTCTTCTTATGCGGCATGATGGAAGAGCCTGTGCAAAAAGAGCTGTCAATGTCTATTAAATCAAATTCCTTGCTCGCCCATAAAATCAAGTCCTCTGAAATCCTGGACAAATGACCTGCAATCATGGCGCAAACACTGATTAATTCAACAATAAAATCCCTATCAGAAACAACATCCATGCTGTTATTCGCAACCCTGCTAAAGTTAAGAAGACGGGCCACATACTCCCTATCTGTTTTAAGAGATGTCCCGGATAAAGCACAAGCACCTAAAGGCATCGCGTCATTACGACAAAAACAATCCAGGACCCTGGTCTTGTCCCTTTGAAGCATCTCGACATAGGCCAACATATGGTGTGCCAATAAAACAACCTGGGCTGACTGTAAATGCGTGTACGCAGGAATAATGACATCATTGTTTTTAGTGGCAAAACCCAAAACAGCTTTTTGTAGTTGGGTGATAGCCGTAATAATCTCTGCCATTTCCCAACGGCAATAAAGCTTCATATCCAGGACTATTTGATCATTACGGGAACGGGCTGTATGTAATTTGTCCGCTGGTTTTCCAATTAATTCTTTAAGCTTGTTTTGAATATCTGTATGGATGTCTTCGGCCTTAGCGTCAAACTTAAAATCCCCCAAATCAATCTTTATCAAGATTTTCTTTAAACCCGCCAATATCTTTTGGGCATCAGATTTCGGAATAATCCCTTGTTTGGCTAACATCTGGGCATGGGCGATTGAACCCACCACATCGAACCTGGCTAGACGATGGTCATAACTGATGCTAAAGGTAAATTGATCTGCCAAAGAATCCGACTTCTTATCAAACCTGGCACCCCAAAGTTTAGACATAATTTTGTCCCTCTATGTTTACCATCTGGATTCCCGCTTTTGCGGGAATGACAAAGGGTTTACGAAACATTTACTAATACGGCATGCCCCAGATCCGAATAAAACCTTCGGATAATTTAGGATCGAAAATATCCTTGTCTCCGTATGTGGCCAGCTCTTCCTTGTACCTTGAATATGGAGATCGACGCCCCACAACCTGGCAGCTGCCTTTAAACAGTTTGAGCCGAACCACACCACTGACACATTCCTGCGTCTTATTGACAAAGGCGTCTAATTGAGCTTTCAGGGGGGTTTCCCATAACCCATAATAAGTCAACTCAGCATACCGAGGAGAAATCAGTTCTTTATAATGCAAAGTTTCCCTGTCAAGCACCAAGGCTTCTAATTCTTTATGCGCGGTTATCAAAACCGTGCCTGCTGGATTTTCATAAATCTCACGGGATTTAATACCCACCAGACGATTCTCTACCATGTCCACGCGTCCCACACCATGGCGGCCACCAATCTCATTGAGCTTCATCACCAAATCAACCGGCTTTAAGGCCTTGCCATTGACCTTGACAGGCTCGCCTTTAGTGAATTCAATCTCCACATATTCCGGACGGTTGGGGCATTGCAAAGGGTTTTTGGTCATTAAATAAATCTCTTCAGGCGGCTCGACCCATGGGTCTTCCAGGACACCACACTCGATGGAACGACCGTAAAGATTGATGTCTGTCGAATAGGGACTCTTTTTTGTCACATCAATGGGTATCTTATGTTTTGTG
>JADFXW010000022.1 GCA_015233375.1 Candidatus Omnitrophota bacterium
CCAAAGGCCGTAATGTGGTTTTGGACAAGAAGTTTGGGTCCCCAACTGTTACCAAGGACGGCGTTTCTGTGGCCAAGGAAATTGAATTGGAAGATCCTTTTGAAAATATGGGTGCCCAGATGGTCAAGGAAGTTGCTGAGAAAACCTCTGATATTGCCGGTGATGGTACAACCACAGCCACTGTTCTTGCGGAATCAATTTATCGTGAAGGTTTAAAGAACGTGACCGCAGGGGCTAATCCCATGGCCCTCAAACGCGGGATTGAGATAGCGGTTGAGAAGGTGGTGGCCAAGGTTGAGAAAATTGCCAAGAAGGTTGATTTAAAGAACACCAAGGAGGTTGAGCAGGTCGCGACCGTTGCAGCCAATAACGATAATATTATTGGTAAGAAAATCGCAGAGGCTTTTGAGGCGGTTGGTAAGGATGGTGTTATCACTGTCGAAGAAAGTAAGACCATCAATACAGAGCTTAAAATTGTAGAAGGTATGCAGTTTGATCAAGGCTATCTTTCTCCGTATTTTTCAACGGACATGGAAAAGATGGTCTGTGAGTTGGAAGATCCATTTATCCTTCTTTATGAAAAGAAGATTTCCAGCATCAAGGATGTATTGCCTGTGTTGGAAAAGGTCGCAAAGGCAGGCCGTCCCTTATTGATCATCTGCGAAGAGGTCGAGGGTGAAGCATTGGCCACTCTGGTGGTCAATAAGATGCGCGGCACCTTGCATTGCGCGGCAGTCAAAGCCCCTGGTTATGGCGATCGCCGTAAAGAGATGCTTAAAGACATTGCTGTTTTAACGGGCGGCAAGGCCGTGACTGAGGATTTAGGCCTTAAACTTGAGAATGTGGATGTCGCTGATTTAGGCCGTGCCAAGAAGGTCAAAATTGACAAGGACAATACCACTATCGTTCAAGGTGGGGGCAAGCAAGCGGATATCAAGGCCCGTTTAGCGCAAATCAAGAACCAGATAGACACCACTGATTCTTCTTATGATAAGGAAAAATTACAAGAGCGTTTAGCCAAGATCGCTGGGGGTGTGGCGATTATTAATGTGGGAGCTGCCACAGAGTCTGAAATGAAAGAGAAAAAGGCCCGTGTGGAAGATGCCCTGCATGCAACACGCGCTGCTGTTGAAGAAGGTATTGTTCCAGGCGGCGGTGTGGCTTTATTGCGCTGTATTAAGGAGTTAGAATCTATTAGCCTTCAAGGTGATGAGAAGACAGGCGCTGATATCGTGCGTCGTTCTTTGGAATCTCCATTGCGTCAGTTAGCATTAAATGCTGGCCTTGAAGGTTCTGTGATTGTGGAGCATTTAAAGAATGAGAAGAATGCTGATTTTGGGTATGATTATAACTCAGATCAGTATGTGGATATGATTGAAGCAGGTATCATTGATCCAGCCAAGGTCACACGCACCGCTTTGCAAAACGCGGCTTCTATAGCGGCGTTGCTGTTGACCACGGAATGCTTGGTCACTGATGTCCCTGAAAAAGAAAAACCTGCCATGCCTCCAATGCCTGGTGGCGGTGGAATGGGTGGGATGTATTAATCTGGATTCCCGCTTGTCAAGGGAATGACAGTGAAGTGAAGGGGACAGGTCAATTTTATTTTGACCTGTCCCCTTTTTTCCGGCACGCATTGGGTTTTTATTTGCCATAGTTCATCACTTATGATACACTTTATTTGGGAGGATAAAATATGTCTACAAAAAACCCAAGATTGAATGTTGTATTAGAACCGCCCTTGATGAAGGGGGTGGACCATTTGGCCCGTGCGCAAGGGGTGTCCTTATCTACCATGGCTCGGGACCTGATCAAAGAGGCCCTGGATACCTATGAAGATGGTCAATGGGAAAAACTTGCCCAAAAAAGAGAGGCAAATTTTTCTCATAAAAAAGCGCTTACTCATGATGAGGTTTGGGGGTAATGGATTACCAACCCATTTATCATCATGAAATCCCTCATGATTTGGTTATTATCCCGGTAAACATAAAAGAGCGTATTCGAAAAGCTATTGAGACCCGTCTTTTAATAGACCCTGTTAATTATGGCTTGCCTCTACGCAAAAGTCTTCAAGGCCACCGTAAATTAAGGGTAGGGGATTATCGGGTTATATACCGCATTGAACATAAGACGGTCATTATTTTAAAGATAGGGCATCGCAAGGATGTCTATCCGAAGGTGTTGTTACGTTTAAGTAAACCAGTCAGATCATAGTCAATTTACTTTCCTTCTTTTCTTCTTTTAAAGTCTATTTTATTTGCCTTTTATAAAGATTTGTTTATAATTATGGGCTATGGTTCATCATGATAAGGCGGCCCCAGGCCTGAATCACGCTATTGTTCTTCTTTCTTGTAAAGATAGAAAAGGGATTAGTGCCGCTGTTGTGAATTTTATATTTCAGAACCAGGGCAATATTGTCCATGCAGATCAGCATACGGATGACCAGAGCCAAACCTTTTTTATGAGGGTGGAGTGGTCTCTAGAGGGTTTTTCCCTTAAACGTGAGGATATAAGGCCAGCTTTTGCAGCCATTGCAGCCCTTTTTAATATGCAGTGGAGGATATTCTTCACTGATGAGAAGCCCAGGGTTGCGATTTTTGTCAGTAAGCATTTGCATTGCCTTTATGACCTGTTATACCGCTATAAAACAGGGCAGTTGTTTTGTGATATCGTCTTGGTGTTAAGTAATCATCCAGATGCCAGACAGGTGTCAGAAGATTTTGGCATTAAATTTGCTGAATCTGCTGTTTTTCACCATAATAAAGAAGAGGTAGAGGCAAAACAGATAGAGTTGTTGACCGTTGAGAATGTGGATTTTATTATTTTGGCCAGATACCACCAGGTATTGACCAAGTCATTTGTGGATAGGTATCCAGCGCAGATTATCAATATTCATCATTCGTTTTTGCCTGCTTTTGCAGGGAGTAACCCTTATTTACAGGCGTATCAAAAAGGGGTCAAGGTCATAGGGGCGACCAGCCATTATGTGACTGAAATTTTGGATGATGGGCCTATTATAGCGCAGGATACAGTGGCTATCAGTCATCGGGACTCGCTGGATGATTTAAAAAGAAAAGGCGAGGATTTGGAAAAAGTTGTTTTAAGCAGGGCGGTGCGCTGGCATTTGGAGAGAAAAATTCTTTCGTACGGGCATAAGACCGTTGTTTTTGATTAACTAAGGCGATGTTTAAAGTGTCCATAAACACGCAACATGGGCATCTATAAGGATATATGGGTAATTCTAATTTTGATATATATGGCAATAAGGTCATCCTCACGTTTTCTGAGCGTGCTTGTTTTACGACGGAAGATGTGGTTAACAGTGATCTGTTTAAGAAGATATTGACCCGTTGCCTGGCGGATTTAAAAAGAAAAAATTCTATTTTATTGAAAATTTTTGATGACTCTTTTGACGCGGATGAAAAAAACATTGATCTTCTTATCAAAATCATTAAGTTTTTAACCCGGAATTCTGCGGATCTTCTTCCCGTCGCTGTTCCTGAATCGAGTTCCTTCTTAAAGGACAAACACCTTTTTAATGATTTCATTGAGTATCTGTATAATTATTGGCGGTCATTTGAACGTTTTATTGTTTGTGATTCCGCGGGCCGGGAATTTGATCAGAGGCCATACCGGGCCTTTAACGATATGGTGGAGCCTTTAAGCCATTTGATTAGAAGCACGTATAGGGATGTGGCGGAAAATATAACTAATCTGCATCCGCGTATTTACCGTCAAGTTATCGCTGGTGGTGAAGTGGGGGTCATTGCAACCCCGAGACGTTTAAATCTGCCTCCTGGCCCTTATGAGAAATTACAGAATATTTCTGTCATCAGGCAGGTGCTTCTGTATCCACCGCTTATTTTGAATCCTCCTATGAATAAGCGCACCGGGATGTATGAAAGGATCCCTAAAAACCCGTTGGATCTTTTTGATTTAAAAAAAGAAGAATGGCTGTGTTATCCAGCGCGTGTTGGGCATTTGGTGGTCCTGGTTTATTTCCATAAGAAATTAACAGAATTAGGGCTTTCTTTGTGTAATCTTTTTGAAATGGCTGATGATGAAGACCTTGAACGTCGTCCTGATGCGGTGTTTGTTTTTGGTGTTGAGGGTAATGCTTTAGATGGCTTAGCCAAGATGCCGACTGTTTTTTATGATGATGAGGCTAACGATATTTTAGCTGGCGCTGTGCCTGGCCGGGATGAATTTGGATATTTTGGTTATGTCAAGAAGATGATTTTGACCCTTCATAATATACGGATGATGAAAAAAGGCCGTATGCCTTTTCATGGGGCGATGTTCAGGATACTTTTAAAGGGCAATAAGGATTTAACGCTTTTGTTTATAGGTGACACGGGTGCCGGGAAGTCAGAGACCATTGAGGCCTTCAGGGCCCTTGGGGATGAGTATATTCAAGACATTATCGTTATTGCTGATGACATGGGTTCTTTAGAGGTTTTGCCTGATGGACGGGTGGTTGGATATGGCACGGAAATAGGGGCTTTCTTAAGGCTTGATGATCTTCAGCCAGGATACGCTTTAGGTCAGATTGACAGGGCCATCATTATGAATGCCACTCAAGTCAATGCCCGTATTATTTTACCGGTCACGACATTAAACACCCTGGTTTTTGGGCATAAGGTGGACTATATTTTATACGCCAATAATTATGAGGACATTGATGAAGATCATCCGGTGATTGAAAGATTCACAAACCCTGAACTGGCTTTTAAGGTGTTTAAAGAGGGTGCGGTCATGAGCAAGGGTACCACCACGACCACTGGCATTGTTCATTCTTATTTTGCCAATATTTTTGGCCCTCCTCAATATAAAAATCTTCATGATGGTTTAGCTGAAAAATATTTTCAGGCTTTTTTTAAGGCAGGTGTTTTTGTGGGTCAGGTCCGTACACGCCTGGGCGTGTCTGGATGGGAAAGAAATGGTCCGACGGAAGCGGCTAAAGAACTTCTGCGTGTTATTGAAAAGCAGTAATTAGTGAAAGGAGAACAGGCGGTATGAATACCAAAAATTGGGTTTCAAAGATGTTCGGGGTTTTTCTGCTGTTAACAGCATTGTGTGTGGGGGCATCCCGGTCTTTTGCAGGTGAGGCGGATTTAAAGGTCCCTAATCTTGCGAGTGTGTCCCTGCCTGGCGGTTTAAATGGGCATAGCGCCTTGATGTTCGGCTTTTTATTATGCTTTTTTGGTGCGTTCTTTGGATTTATTCAATTCCGTCAAATTAAAAATATGCCGGTGCATCAGAGCATGAAGGATGTCTCTGAACTTATTTATACCACCTGTAAAGCTTATTTAATCCAGCAAGGGAAGTTTTTGTTGATGCTGGAGCTTATTATAGGCGCTGTGATTTTTGGGTATTTTAGCTGGCTGCGGCACTTTAGTTTAGATAAGGTGGCTCTTATCTTGATTTGTAGTGTCATTGGTATTGCTGGAAGTTATGCGGTGGCGTGGTTTGGGATGCGTATCAATACCTTTGCCAATTCCAGATCTGCTTTTGCGAGTTTACAGGGCAAACCTGTGTTGATTTTTGGTATTCCTTTACAAGCAGGGATGAGTATTGGGATGCTTTTAATCAGTATAGAGCTCTTTGTGATGTTGTGTATTTTACTTTTTGTGAACGCTGATTATGCGGGCCCCTGTTTTATAGGTTTTGCTATTGGTGAGTCCTTGGGCGCTTCAGCTTTAAGGATAGCGGGTGGTATTTTTACCAAGATAGCAGACATCGGTTCTGATTTAATGAAAATTGTTTTGAATATTAAAGAAGATGATGCCCGCAACCCGGGCGTTATCGCGGACTGTGTGGGGGACAACGCTGGTGATTCTGTGGGTCCTACCGCGGATGGTTTTGAAACATACGGGGTTACAGGTGTTGCTTTAATCTCTTTTATTCTTTTGGCTGTCAAGGATTCATTGACCCAAGCCCAGCTTTTGGTTTGGATTTTTGCCATACGTTTAATCATGCTTGTTGCAAGCTGGGTTTCTTATGAAATCAATAATGCGATAGCGAAGGTCCAATATGCCAATGTCAAGAAGATGAATTTTGAGGATCCTTTAACAAGCCTGGTTTGGCTTACCTCTATTGTTTCCGTTGGGTTGACCTATTTAGCGTCGTATATCTTGATCCCTCATTTGGGAGATGGTTCTTTCTGGTGGAAATTATCCAGTATCGTCAGTTGCGGGACCATTGCAGGTTCCCTGATACCAGAGGTTGTGAAGATGTTCACGTCCATGGAATCTGCTTTTGTGGAAAACATCTATCATAGCTCTAAAAAAGGGGGAGCATCACTTAACATCCTCTCAGGGCTTGTGGCAGGTAATTTCAGCGCTTATTTCATGGGGATGCTGATTGTGGGCTTAATGGCCTTGGCTTATTTCTTCAGCTTATTAGGCCTTAGTCAGTTGATGTTGGCACCTGCGGTCTTTGCTTTTGGTTTGGTTGCTTTTGGGTTTTTAGGGATGGGGCCTGTGACCATTGCGGTTGATTCTTATGGTCCTGTTTCAGATAATGCTCAATCCATTTATGAGCTTTCATTGATTGAGACTATTCCTAATATTAAGGCAGAGATTAAGAAGGATTTTGGTTTTGATCCTGATTTTGAAACAGCTAAACATTATCTCGAGGCCAACGATGGGGCTGGGAATACTTTTAAGGCCACCTCAAAGCCTGTTTTAATTGGTACCGCGGTGGTTGGGGCAACGACGATGATTTTTTCTATCATCATGATATTGACCCAAGGCTTGACCGCGCATATTGAAAATCTTTCTTTGTTATACCCGCCATTTTTGTTGGGGCTTTTAAGCGGCGGCGCTGTTATCTATTGGTTTACCGGGGCCTCTATCCAGGCGGTTACGACGGGTGCGTATCATGCAGTCCAATACATTAAAGAGCATATCAAGCTTGAGGGTGCGGCCAAGGCTTCAACCACAGACAGCACCAGGGTTGTTGAGATTTGTACTATTTTTGCCCAAAAAGGGATGATTAACCTGTTTATGACCATCCTTTTTATTACCTTGGCGTTTGCTTGTATTGAACCCTATTATTTTATTGGGTATCTTATTTCAGTGGCCTTTTTTGGTTTGTACCAAGCGATTTTCATGGCCAATGCAGGCGGGGCTTGGGACAATGCTAAAAAGTTGGTCGAAGTCGTTTACAAGGAAAAAGGGACTGAAGTGCAGGCCGCGACTGTTGTGGGGGACACTGTAGGGGATCCATTCAAAGACACATCGTCCGTGGCCTTAAACCCAACAATCAAATTCACGACCTTGTTTGGTCTGTTGGCTATTGAAATAGCCATTGGTCTTCCTCATAAAGTGGATGTGATGTTAGCAGTGGCGTTTTTTGTGGTGGCTATGGTGTTCTTATGCCGCTCGTTTTACGATATGCGTATTGTGGCGGATAAAAAGTAACGCAATTTTTCGGACATGCAGAACTCTGGGGACATGAATTCATGTGTCCCCAGAGTTCCAAAGGGTTGTATGACAAGAAAATGTGTTGTTTTTATTTTTTTTCTTCTTTTTGCCTTTAGTTTTTCAGCCTTTGCGCAGGATGAGGATTTGAAATCAGCGCTTGATTATAAAGTGCAAAAGATGCAAAAGGAATTGCAGTTAACAGATTCACAAGTTACTGCCATACGGCCCGTTGTTCAAGACTACTTGATGCAGCATGATGCTTTGATGCGTGACACCGCAGGCCAGGGCATCGTTGATCATGTGTCTGTCAAAAGCGCCTTGAAGGCGCTAAGGGAAAAGGAATATCAAGGGTTAGGCAAGATATTAAGTCCAGAACAGTTAAAGAAATTGATTAATAAGGATAGATTAGCGGCTATTATGAATCCAGATAATCCAGAAAGCTTTATAGATGATGGGGGGCCTGGCATTACAGCTGGTGGAGCAAGTTTGAAATTCTAAATTTATTCTTATTTTACGTTTATATTGTGTTAAACTATTCAATTAATACTATAGTTTTTTTTGAACGCTTAATCGTTCCCGCGCAAAGCGCGGGAACTTTTAAATTATCACCGAAGGCGATAATTTATTTAGAAAGAATCAATGAATAAAAGACGCGTGGTTATTACAGGCGTTGGTGTTGTTGCTTGTAATGGTATAGGCAAGGATGCTTTTTGGCAGGCTAATCTTGAAGGCCGTTCAGGAATAGGGAAGATAACCAGTTTTAATACAGATGGTTTTGATACCCATATTGGCGGTCAAATTAGTGATTTTGATCCGTCCCAATTTGTGGCCCCTGATTTAGTCAGAAAAGTGGACAGGTTTGTTCATTTTGGCCTTGCTTGTACTCAAATGGCTGTTAAAGATAGCGGGTTGCTGGATTTTTCAGGCCTTGATAAAGAGCGTATAGGGGTTGTGATTGGTTCAGGCCTTGGCGGAATGATGTTTCATGAGGAGCAGATGGTTGCAGTTATAGAGAGATCTGCCAGACAGAATCCTTCTGCCGTGCCAAGGATTTCCCCTAATGCCGTCTCAAGCCATATTGCTATCCGTTATGGCTTTCTTGGGCCCAATATGGTGATATCCACCGCATGTGCTTCAGGGAATCACGCGGTTGGAGAAGCTTTCAGGAAGATCCAATGGGGTGATATGGATCTTTGTGTTACTGGTGGTGTTGAAGCGCCATTAACACGTTTGAATTTTGGGGCGTATTGCGCCTTAAGAGTGGTATCAAAGAAAAATGAACCTGCACAGAATGCGTCAAGGCCTTTTGATTTAGAGCGTGATGGATTTGTTTTAGGCGAGGGCGGCGGTGTCATCATTTTAGAAGAACTGAATCATGCGCTTGAAAGAAACGCGCAGATTTATGCGGAAGTGACGGGTTATGCCAGCAATTCAGGGGCTAATCATATGGTTATCCCTGATGTTTCAGGTCAAGATGCGGCGCGTGCGATGGCTGGGGCATTAAAAGATGCAGGGGCTGATGCAGCCAGTATTAGTTATATTAATGCCCATGCCACATCAACGCAGGCCAATGATCGTGCAGAAACAAAGGCCATTAAAAGCGTGTTTGGCCAAAAGGCTTATCAGATCCCGATATCATCGACTAAGTCCATGATAGGCCATAGCCTGGGAGCAGCAGGAGGGATTGAAGCCGTGGTTTGCGCGTTGGCGATTAAGAATAATTTTATTCCGCCGACGATTAATTTAAGGACAAAAGATACAGAATGTGATTTGGATTATGTACCGCTTGAAGGAAGACAGGCGCGTTTAGTAAAGGTGTTATCTAATTCGTTTGGTTTTGGGAATTGTAACGCGTGTCTTGTGTTAGAGGCATTCAAAGGATAATTTTATGACCTATACCGAAGTTGAGACAATAGTCAAGGAAGTGTTGGCCAAGCAATTGAGTATGGAGGCGGCCCAAATAAACCCTGATTCCAGGCTTGTGGAGGATTTGGGGGTGGATTCTTTTGGGTCTGTGGAAATTGCTTTTGAATTGGAAGAAAAATTCAGTATCAAGATTCCAGATGCAGCCCTTTATGAGGCAAAGACGGTTAAAAGTATCGTTGATTATATTGCCTCCGTCAAGGTGGAGAAATAAGGTGTTATGGCGGTTCAATTTTCATTAAATTTAAGATTTTCTAAAAAACGTCAGGATCAGGGGCATTTGCCTGATAATGGACTTGAATTGCCAGGAAAAAATGGGGACGCTGTTATTTTGATACATGGAATGACAGGCACGCCCCATGAAATGAGGTTTTTGGCTAATTATTTAAACCGTCAAGGTTATGCTGTTTTTTGCCCTCGTTTAGCGAATCATGGGGCCCCTCTGCATGTGCTGCAAAAGAGCAAATGGGAGGATTTTTATCAATCTGTGCGTGCGTGTTATTTAAAAATCCGGCATCAGTATAAGCATGTTTATACAGGGGGCTTGTCCATGGGGGCTTTATTGGCCTTGCTTTTAGCGGATGAGTTTAAAGACGGGATTCAAGGAGTCAGCTGCCTGTCACCAACCCTTTTTTATGATGGATGGAATGCGCCCTGGTATCGTCTTTTTTTACCTTTAGCGTATAACACGCCTTTAAAATATTTTGCTTATTTTAAAGAAGAGTCCCCTTATGGTATTAAGAATGAGGCGGTCCGTCGGAAGGTGCATGAATTTTATTGTAAGGCCCAGTTGCATAACATGGAACAGGTGCATCAATATGGTTATCCATTTTTTCCTGTGACCTTGTTATACCAATTACAAAGATTAGTCAAACATTTAAAATGCCGTTTGCATGGCATCAAGGCGCCTGTGCAGCTTATTCAGGCCCAGCATGATGATATGAGCAGTGTGCGTAATTCCAAATTTATTTATGAGCGGGTCAAGTCGGACCGTAAGGAATTAGTGCTGTTGCATAATTCTTACCATATCATTACTGCAGACCAGGAACGCAGCATCGTGGCCCAACATATCCAGCGGTTTTTATCAGGACAACCACAGTTGGTGTAAAGAGAAATACATGAACATTGTGAATCGTATCCATCATATAGCGCCAGTCATCAATTCTGCCTCACCATTGGTTTTGGCGAATTGCCGCGTGTTTATTGATTTTGATAACACGATAACGACTTCCGACGTGTTGGATGATTTGATTAAAAGGTTTTCTATTAACAATCAATGGGAGCAGCTAGAAAAAGCCTGGCGGGATGGCAAGATAGGGACCAAGGAATGCCTGGATGGGCAGTTGAGGAATGTCCGCGTTAATAAAAACACCTTACATAATTTTTTAAGGAAGGTTGAATTAGACCCGTATTTCCATAAGCTTTTGGCCTTGCTTGTCAAGGAGGGGATTAAACCTGTTATTTTGAGTGATAATTTTACTTATATCATTGAAAAAATCCTCCAATATCAGGGCATTAAGGATTTGAAGGTTTATGGCAATTCATTGCGTTTTTGGCGGGAACATTTGATACCGTCCTTCCCTTATGATAATCCTTTTTGTTTGACCTGTGCCCATTGCAAGAAGATTCATTTGACGAAGGACAGGACGGAGAATAAACTTATTGTCTTTATTGGGGACGGGCGATCTGATTTTTGTCCTGCCCGTGTTTCAGATATTGTTTTTGCCAAGGACAGTTTATTGCGCTTTATGATTAATGAAGAATTGCCTTATATAGCCTATAAGAATTTAGGCCATATTCATGATTATTTTGAAGGGGCATTGACCCACAACCATAAGCAACATAAGGAAACGATATTAAAATGAACGATAAACAGTTACTCGATTTGGAATCAAAATACTGCTCCTGGGGCGATACCGTCCATTACGCGAAACAGCTTAATATTTTTAAAGAAGCGGAAGGGATTTATTTATATGACACCAATGGTGTTGAATACCTGGATTTGCAGATGTGGTATTCAGCAGCCAATTTTGGCTATAAAAATAAACGCCTGAATGAGGCGCTTAAAAAGCAGATCGACACCCTTCCTCAATTAGCTTGTCAGTATTTACACGAGGAGAAAATACAGCTTGCCACGAAAATTGCCCAGGATATTGAGAAAAAATTTGGAGTCAAAGGCCGGGTCCATTTTAATGTGGGCGGGGCACAGGCCATTGAGGATGCCATTAAGGTTGTGCGCAATCATACGGGCAAGATCCCTATGTTTGCGTTTATGGGCGGTTATCATGGCAGGACCCTGGCTGCCACAGCGATCACGTCCAGTTATCGCTACAGGGAACATTATGGCCATTTTTCTGACAGGGCGCATTTTGTCCCGTATCCGTATCGGTTTCGTTGTACCTGTGTGGAGAAAAAAGAGGACTGCTGTAATTTGTCCTGTTTAAAGCCTTTTGAGAAAATGTTTGAATCTGAATATTATTCGGTGCTAAACCCCAAGAATAATAGTTGTGAATATGGGGCTTTTTTTGTGGAGCCTGTTCAGGCGACTGGTGGGTATATTGTTCCACCCATGAATTATTTTAAAGCATTAAAAAAGATCCTGGATAAACATAACGTTTTGTTTGTGGCTGATGAAATACAGATGGGTTTTTTCAGGACAGGCAAATTGTGGTCTATTGAACATTTTGGCGTTGTTCCTGATATCATTGTTTTTGGTAAAGCGCTGACCAATGGTCTTAATCCTATTTCAGGTATTTGGGCACGGGAAGAATTGATTTCTCCTGATGTTTTTGGGCCTGGCATGACTCATTCCACGTTTTCATCGAATCCCTTAGGGACAGCCGCGGGCCTTGCGGTGATGGAATTGATTGAAGAATCTAATTTTGAGGTTGATGTCCCCAAAAAGGGGGCGTACTTCCTTAATCAATTAAAGGCCCTTCAAAAGAAGTATCCTCAAATTGGCGATGTCGACGGATTAGGTTTGGCCTTGCGCATTGAGATATGCCAAAAGGACGGGTTTACACCTAACCGTGAATTGACAGATGCCATTATGAATATCGGTTTAAAAGGTGAATTGACTGCCGGTGGCAAGAAGAGAGGGCTTATCCTTGATATTGGCGGGTATTATAAAAACGTTTTTACGTTAGCGCCATCTTTATATATGACTGAAAAAGAGATAGACTTAGGCGTCGCTCTTTTTGAAGAAGCCCTGCAAAAAGCCCTGGGTTAACCAAGCGAAAATTTCATGTCTGTCAAGGCTTGGGTTTATGGACACTTTAAAAAGTTTTTTGATAGTGGACGGATGAGGTGAATTTATTTTTCTAAAGCGATGGGTCATTTTTTAACGCCTAAAATTAGTCATGGCCTTCGGTGGCCAAACAACTCGCCCTTTATTTCTCTAGAAATAAAGGGCTCAAACATGTTTGGCCATTTTAGCCCTGATGGGCTAAAATGCCCTCGGTCATGACCAATTTTAGGCTAAAATGACCAAATCGCTTTAAAAAAACAAATTCACCCCATCCTGATATTTTATAACTCTAAAGTGTCCATAAACACGCGTGAATTTTAAAAACAAATGGCTTCTAAAAGATTATTTATCCATGCGTGCGCTGTTGTTTTACTTTTGCGCCTTTGTTTACCTGTCCTTTTAGGTGATGGTTTTACCTATATCAGCGAGATTTATTGTAATTATCTTACGGCTATTTTGATCTTTTGTTTGTCCTTCCTTTTTATCCTTCATAAATTTTTTCATAAAGAAGCTGTTATTTTAAGTCGGGTTGATGTTCCGATTGGGCTTTCTTTATTGGCCGCTGTTTTATCCTTGGCCCATTCGGTCAATTTTTCCATGTCCTTGAATGCTGTTTTTGTTTTTTTGTCTGGCATTCTTTTGTTTTACATATTGCATGATTCCCTGGAAGATGAGGCTTCATTCCATATTTTCTGGCGTTACTTTTTTGCGGGGGCCTTGGTGGTCAGTATCGTCGGGATTTGGGAATATTTTTTGGCCCAGCATCCGTTGTCTATTGAGGTCAGGCGGGTGTTAAATAATTTTGATGAAGGGACAAACAGGGGATTTCATTATAAGCGTATTGCCTCACTTTTTGATTGGCCTAATGTGCTGGCGGGTTTTCAGATGCTGGTGCTTCCAATAACTTGGGCTGGTTTTATGTTGGCCCAAAAGCGATGGCAAAAAATATGCCTGGGTGGATCTATCTTGTTATTTTTAGTTGTTTTTCTTTTTACATTTTCCATGATGGGGGTTTTGGGATTTTTCCTGGTGAGTCTTCTTTTTTTGCCACAAGTGTTAAAAATATCACAACAGAAAAATGAAGGAAAATTTTCTTTTTGGGTGGTGGGTATAGGGGTTTTATTGTTTATACTTATTATTTTGACCGTTAGAAATAATTTTGATGTCAGCCCAAGGCTGGATTATTTAAGGCAGGCTTTTTGTTTGTTAAAAGCCCATCCATTTTGGGGTACAGGTCCAGACACATTTCCAATAGTAAGCACCCCTTATGTGACCCAAAGATTAGGTTTTAGTGCGTATGTCCATAATAGTTATTTGCAAATTTGGGTTGAGAACGGGTTTTTAGGGTTCATAGGGGTATTGGCTTTGATAGGAGTTTTTATTTTAACAGCACTAAAAGTGTTACAAAGAGTGAAGGTGCATACGGACCGCATTATTTTTATTGCCTTGATTTGGGCTATGACAGCTTTTTTTATTGATAATTTAAGTAATTTCACAATGTTAAGGCCGAATATGTCTTTGTTTTGGTGGGCTATTCTTGCAGTGTTTTTTGCGTTTGAACGCAATAGGGCTGGTGATTATCTGGAGAATCAACACAGGGCGATTGTTGTTGGGATGAGGATGGGTGTTGGGGGATTATTGGTTTTGTCAGTTCTTTTATTTTTTCTTGTTCGCATGTCCTTGAGTTTATTGGCGTACAACCAAGGTGTTTATTATTTTAACAAATATAAAAGTGAGGCTGAGGTCCTTTTTCCTGGACAAAAAGTTAAGCCAGGTGGTTTAAATAAAGACGTTTTTAAAACAATCGCGTTGGACATCAGTTTAGCAGAGGATTTTTTCAATCAATCTATACAGTTAAACCCGTTTGAGTGTAACTATCCTCAGGCAAGGGCGGATGTTTTCTTGCAGAAATATTTTCTTACTAAAGATATCCAATATTTAGAAATGGCCCAAAAAAATTATGAACAAGCCTTGCGCATATCCCCCTATTCCTATAAAATTTATATTAATTGCAGGAATATTGCTATCCTTAAAAAAGATCCAGCTTTTGCTAAAAAATTGTTTGATGATGCTGTTCTGCTTTGCCCGATGTTAAAAAAATCATAATTTGCAACAGTTTTGCTTTCGGAAGTGTTCCGACGGGTACCAAAAGGCCTCATTGCTTCGAATTCGTCAGGTGGTGCCTTTGCGGGCCGAAGGTTGAAATATTATTATTTTAGATAGAGGATCCGTGTGCAAAAGTTTTTTGCTTCTATAAAAGTATTTATAGTAGCAATTATCTTGACGGTTGCTGTAACCGTTAGGGTATGCGGGGCCTCTGAAAATTCTAACAGCGACAACAAATGCACGGCTAATCCCACCGTTATTTTTAACGCCAATGGCGGCAGTGGTTCAATGCCTGACGAATCCATCCCTTGTCAGGGTTTGGCCCATTTAGCGAAAAATGGTTTTGTATTCACGAATTATTCCTTTTCCCATTGGAATACACAGGCCAATAACAGCGGCCAGTCCTATGCGGATGAAGCAAGTTTTACCATCAAAACATCCAATGTTGTTCTCTATGCCCAATGGAGGCCGTATCCATTGATTACCTTTGATGCCAATGGAGGAGTGGGTGTCATGAAGGCTCAATCAATTGCGCCCGGGACAAGCAGCTCTTTGTCGCCTAATGCTTTTACATATCCTAATCATATTTTTGTTGGCTGGAATACGGCTGCGGATGGATCTGGGAAAAGTTATAAGACACACGGGATGTATAAGATGGATGCTGCCAATGTGACGCTTTATGCTCAATGGAAGATGTATCCTGCCTTGATTTTTGATCCCAACGGCGGCAAGGGGAAAATGGAAAAGCAATTTATGTTTCCTGAAAAGAGCAGTCACTTGACGCCTAACACCTTTACGAATATCAATCATACCTTTGCAGGGTGGAACACAATTCCTGATGGGACAGGAAAAACCTATGCTGATGGGGACTCCTATGTCATAGGAACATCCAATGCTACCCTTTATGCTCAATGGATACCATATCCCACAGTTTCCTTTGATGCCAATGGGGCACGAGGCAGCATGGAAAAACAGTCGATCGCCCCTCATCACAGCGCTCCTTTAGCACCGAATGCTTTTATCTATAAGAATTACATTTTTATGGGTTGGAATGAGATGGCAGATGGCAGCAAGACGAGTTATCCTGATAAGTCAAATTATACGATGAGGGAATCTGATGTGACGCTTTATGCTCAATGGAAACCGTACCCCTTGATTATTTTTGACCCCAATGGTGGAAGCGGCACTATGCAGACCCAATCCGTTGCCCCTAATACAAATACTCATTTGGCGCCTAATAATTTTATGTTTAATAATCATACTTTTGCAGGTTGGAATACATCAGCTGATAATAGTGGTGATTCTTATACAGATGGATCAAGTTTTACCATTAAAACATCGGATGTGAAACTTTATGCCCAATGGAGACCCTATCCACTCGTCATTTATGATCCCAATGGGGGAAGTGGGGACATGCAGGCTGAGTTGATCACACCCAATACAAGCATTCATTTGACGCCGCATGCTTTTATGTATGCCAATCATATTTTTTCCGGTTGGAATACGTGCCGCGATAATAGGGGGGATTCCTATGCGGATGGACAGGATTTTACGATTAAAACATCTGATGTGAGGCTTTATGCTCAATGGATACCGTATCCAACAGTCACTTATGATGCTAATGGGGGCAAGGGAACCATGGCTCCAGAGCCGATAGCGCCCAATAGCACGACCCATTTGACGAAGAATACTTTTACGAATACGAATTATACTTTTGCTGGATGGAACACCGCTTCTAATGGAAGCGGTACGTCCTATGTGGATGGCGCTGATTATTTGATAGGGGCATCGAATGTGACCTTGTATGCCCAATGGATGGCGTATCCCATGGTTTCTTTTGATGCGAATGGTGGCAGTGGTGTGATGTTAGACCAATACATTGAAGCTAAAGGGGCTCTTCATTTGACGGCTAATGCCTTTACGTTTCCAAACCATATTTTTTCAGGATGGAATACTCAGGCAGATGGCAAAGGGACAAATTATGAGGATGGG
>JADFXW010000023.1 GCA_015233375.1 Candidatus Omnitrophota bacterium
GAGACATAATACCCTGCTTCCAAAATCCTTTCCAGCACATCCAATGGCCCGCTATACCAATGGAATAAGGCGCGCTTGATGCCTGCTGTGATGGTCATCTCAAAACAATCCTTCCATGCCGCACGAGCATGAATAACAACAGGCAAATCAAAATCATGGGCCAACTTCAAATGAAATCTAAAAAAATCTTTTTGTTTCTCTTGCTCAAGCGCATCCTTACGCGCCCATTTATACCAATAATCCAGGCCTGTTTCACCAATAGCCACCGCCTCATGGATATGCTCCTTCATAAAACTAAACGCTAATTCAGCTTCTTGTTTATGAATCATCCCAGGATGAATCCCCAGACAAGGATGAATCCTCGGCTCTTTGTATTGCCCTGCAATACTCAACGTCTTCTTGATGGACTCTAGATCAACGCTCAAGGTCATGATATCCGTGACCCCAGCCTGGGAGGCACGGCTTAAGGCAGCCGAGATATCCTCCAATTGATCAATATGAGTATGGGTATCAATGATTGTCATTTGCTATCAATAATAAAGGTCACTGGGCCATCATTTATCAAGGAAACATCCATCATGGCCCTGAACTGTCCTGTGGCGACCTGCGCATTTAAGGCTTTTAATCGGGCCACGAAATAATTATATAGTTCTTCACCCTGCAAAGGAGCCGCCGCCTCATCAAAGGAAGGCCTGCGCCCCTTGTCACAATTGCCATACAAGGTAAATTGAGAAACAACCAAATATTGAGCACCCGCCTCTTGGGCTGAGATATTCATTTTACCTTGCGCATCTTCAAAAATACGCAACTCTGAGATCTTTTTTACCAGATAATCCGCATGCTGCCTGTTATCTTCATGCCCAACAGCTAAAAAAATCAGTATCCCCCGCCCAATTTTTCCTATAACCTGGCCTGATACCTTAACCTCAGCTTCT
This sequence comes from Candidatus Omnitrophota bacterium, assembly GCA_015233375.1. Lineage (GTDB taxonomy): Bacteria > Omnitrophota > Gorgyraeia > Zapsychrales > Fredricksoniimonadaceae > JABDGZ01. The sequence goes on from JADFXW010000023.1 coordinate 936, forward strand.
TTCACACGTTGTATAACAATACGCATATTCTATTCCTAGTTTAATTTAATTATAATGTCTCTTTGATTGACGTCAATCATTAAAAGGAAGCTGTTTGACAAGCTATTGGCTTTGTGTTACAAAATCAAGAATGGATCTCAAGGAACTCCTCATAGAACATCATTTCCCTTTATCAGTCATTGAAGTGCTGACAGCCTCCGGCATCAAAACACTGCACCCCCCACAAGTGGAAGCCATCCGCAAAGGGGTATTAGATAAAAAGAATGTGGTCATGGCTGTACCAACAGCGGCAGGAAAAACCTTAATCGCTGAACTTTGCATGCTCAAATCCATCTTACAGGATAACGGCAAGATTTTATATATCGCCCCCCTAAAGGCTTTGGCCAGTGAAAAATACAATGACTTTAAACAAAAATATGAACACTTAGGCATCAAAATCGGGATTGCGACCGGCGACTTGGATTCGCCCAGTAAATACCTGGACCGTTACCAGATTTTGATCGCCACCGCTGAAAAAGTTGATTCCATCCTTCGTTCAAAAGCAGGCTGGCTTATCAATTCCCTCTCAGTGGTTGTGCTGGATGAAATCCATTTTATCAATGATACCGGACGCGGGCCCACCCTTGAAATCTTGACAACCCGTATCAAACAATTAAAACCAGAAATCCAAATATTGGCCTTAAGTGCCACCATCAGCAATGCCCGTGACTTGGCTGGCTGGCTTGATGCGAACCTGGCCCTCAGTCATTGGAGACCTATTCCTCTTAAAGAGGGTGTTTATTTTAATGAAAAAATCCTTTTTAACAATGACTCAACCCGCCTGGTTAAAGAAGAGGAAGATGATGATCTGCATAAGCTCGTCATGGATACCTTGCGCGGTGGCGGGCAAGCCCTTGTTTTTGTGAACGCCAGGCGATCTGCGCAGGCTTCTGCACGGGAATTAGAAAATTGTGTGCGCAGCATTTTAAAAGAAGAAGAAAAAAATATCCTGAATGACTTGTCCCAAACAATAGCCCAGGATCATTCAGCCACCAAGGTCTGCCAGAAGCTCGCGCAAGCCATCAAAAGCGGATGTGCTTTTCATCACGCAGGACTCACCCCCAAACAACGATATCTTATTGAAGAGCATTTCAAAAAAAATATTATCAAGGTCATCTGTTCAACGCCGACACTTGCCGCGGGAGTCAATCTCCCTGCAAGACGGGCGATTATCCGTGACTGCAAGCGCTACGCCAGCGGCCTTGGGTCTGTTTATATTCCAGTTGCTGAATACAAACAATGCGCAGGCCGCGCAGGCCGGCCCCAATATGATGACTATGGCGAAGCCGTTCTCATGGCCAAGTCCCTCTCAGAACAAAACACCTTGTTTGAGCGTTTTGTCATGGCCAAACCTGAACCCGTCACCTCAAAATTAGGGACAGAAGGATCTCTTCGAATCCATATCCTCTCATCCCTGGCCGCGGGTTACGTGCATGATGTTAACAGCATGTTTGATTTCTTAAACCATACCTTCTTGGCCTATCAGCAAAAAGGATCAGATCTAGTAACACTTGTGGGTAATATTTTCGAATTCCTGCGCACAAACGGTTTTATTGAAAAAAGTGGTTTTAAATATTTTACAACACCCTTTGGTAATGCCACCAGCCGCCTTTATATTGATCCCGTCACAAGCATCACCTTACGGGAAGGCTTGACCCGCATCCACGAGGGAAAATCATTTTCAACCTACGGCCTTTTACATATGCTCACCTGCTGCCCGGACAGCGAAATCTTAAATGTGGGCAAAAGCGATATTGATAAAATGGAAAATTTAAGCGAGAAACTTGAGGAAGAACTGATCTTCTTGCCCAAAAATTTGCCTATCCTTGAGGATGTTTATACCTATTACGCAACGCTTAAAACCATGTGGTTATGGTCCTTATGGATAAACGAAGAAAAAGAAGAAACCATGTGTGAAGATTTTAACATCGGACCAGGGGATATTTACCGGCAGATTGAATCAGCAGGCTGGCTTTTATATGCCGCGGGAAATATTGCCCAAATGCTCAACTATAAAAAATTGACCCTTGAATTAGAAAACCTGCGCCTAAGGATCCGTTATGGTATCAAGGAAGAACTGCTCGCACTGGCTTCTTTAGACGGTGTGGGTCGTGTTAGGGCAAGAATGCTTTTTCGGCATGGCCTTTGTACCATGGCGGATCTAAAAAATACAACGGCCCATCATTTAGCCGCTATCAAAACAATCGGCCCCTCTTTGGCTCAAAGCATTATCAAACAGATCAATGACAAATAAAAAAGAAGAGGGCCCCTCCTTGAGCCCCCTTCTAAAATCAGATTATCAAAGACGCCATTGATGACATCTCTACATTTATTGGAATGTCCCGGTTCCCGCAGTATAGGTATAGGTAGTACCTGCAGGCCCAGTATACGTTGTTGCAGAAGCCTTTGTCCATCCAGAAGAAGTAATGGATTGCGACATGATATTTGTAAAACAAGGATTAGATGCTGAACAAGCTGCAACGTTTGCAGCATCCAGGGCCGCTGGATAGGCACAGGTCCCATTGGCGCAGGCATTTCCATAGAAGGTTTGAATCCCTGCTCTGACCCCTCCTACAGCTCCTTGTTCTGAAGATGCCTGAGCTTGAGATTGTAAATCAAAATATTTTGGCAATGCCACCACTGCTAAAATCGCTAAAATAACAACCACCATAATTAATTCTATCAATGTAAACCCACTTGTATTCTGACGCATATGTATCCTCCTTTATAAGGAATAAATGGTGTCAGTTAAACTCAAAAACTGACACCATTTATTGCTCAATTAGTTTATTGAAACGTTCCAGCGTTAGCGGTATAAGTATAAGTTGTACCAGCAGGGCCTGTCCAGGTTGTAGCTGAAGCCTTTGTCCACCCTGAAGTCACCGCTTGACTCATGACGTTGCCAAAACATGGATTACCTGCGGCACATGCAGCAACGTTGGCCGCATCCAAGGCGGCAGGATACGCGCAAGTACCACCAGCACAGGCATTGGCATAAAAAGTCGCAATCCCTGCCCTGACGCCACCTACAGCACCTTGTTCTGCAGATGTCTTGGCATTGTTAGATAAATCGAAATACTTTGGTAACGCGGCCACCGCTAAAATTGCCAGAATAACAACTACCATGATTAATTCAATCAATGTAAAACCGCTTTTATTGTTTCTCATAACCCATCCTCCTTTTTGTTTGGTTAAAAATGTATAAAAAAAAGCCCACCCCCAAGAACCTGAGTAGGCTATTATTTTTAACTTTTCTGTATTTCGGCAGCTGGCTATCCTAATCATAGGACCCTCTAGTTTTGCGCCGCCGGGTTACCCCGACTTTGCCTTTATCGTCCGACCTATATATTTGGGAACTAACTACTGTCCCCTTACCTTTAGTATACAACATGTTTTGTGAAAAGCAAATTTGGTATTTTTTAGCGGTGATATTAAACATGTACAAATTTAATTATGCAAATTTAACTCAATATTTTTATCCCCCGCACTTAAGACAACACTCTCTTCTTTGATTTCCACAACTGTATTACTGGCAACCTTATCCCCTTTTTTGACCACCTGATGATCAATGACCGCTAAAGGCTCTCCTTGCCCCCATAAAATGGCCGAAAGTCCACCATTTTGAACCGAGGCCTCTTTCTTGGATTTAGATGACCAAAATGAAAATGGATCTCTTTTAACAGCCCCCTCTTTATCAGCCTCTGCCATTCCTTTAAATAAATCTTTACTTGTTTGCGGCTCTTTCACCGGCAGCTCTGGTCCCTTGGTTTCAGAACTTAAAGCTGTACCTATCTTGTCTTGGGGTTGCGCCTGGACTACAGGTTTTACCTTTGCCTTCTCTTTTAGGGTCCTGCTGGTATTAAATACCATTAAAATTAAAACAGGCACCAAACAGGCAATAATCAAAAGTTGTTTTTTTGTTTTTGGGTCCATAGTATTTCCTAATTTAAAAGATAAAGGTTAAAAGCTAAAACAATCGTCAACTGTTGTGGCTCATTTTGAGATTCATGAATAATATTCATCATTTCCATAACCACAAATCCTGGTAAATGGTCCTGAATAATATCCCTGAATTTAATAAAATTATGGTAAGTCCCTTTTAAGTTGAGGGTAACAAAAACCGTCTTACAGGTCTTGCCCTCCACTTCGACTTCTTTATCATTTTCTTCTACTAAAGCCTTGCTAAAGGATGGTTTTAAAGAAATAATCTTTAAATGACAATCACGGACTAATTGAGCAATAGTATTTAACGACTCACCCATATCTTCAGGAAACTTGGCTTCAAGCTCTTTGTTTCTTAACTCTAAACGCCGAATACCTTCAGCTAATGTTCGAGCGCCACCTGCCTTATTCTCAATATCCTTAATCTGTGTTTCAATACCCGCTAATTCAGTCTTCATGTCCTCAACATTCGTATGGGCAGGTAAAAAGATGAAGAATAAAAAGGCCAAAGAGATAAACCCAACAATGGAAGCAATCATGATTATTTTTTGCTGAGATTTTGTTAATCCCTGTATCTGCATATGACCTCACTTAACAAAACTGCCCTGGATTTCAAAAAAATGCTCCCCTTCCCTGTCTTCTGAATTGAGCAAAGAAACTTCCTGGAAAAATTTAGAACTTTTAAGTCTTTTGACAAAATCAACCAACACCTCCATGGTGTTGGCATAAGGAGCGACCCTTCCTTTTAAAAGAAATATATGTTGCTGCATATTAACGGTTAATCCATCCAGTATCACGTCAGCCGGCATTATCTGGCTTAAATATTTCAATAAAACATGATCAGGCACCTTGCCTTTCTGTAATCTTTCTATCAAAGCCTCTTTAGCCTCAATCTTCTCTTTTAAGACATCTACCCTCTTAATGGTCTCCAGATGAGCGCGCGCATTATTCAATTTTGATTGAATACAATGAATTTCCAGTTGTTGCAACAGATAAAAAATTAAAAATAGCGCGGCAATCCCTATCGTAAAAACCCTTAAAAATGCCATTTGCAAAGCCTCCAGCTTCCTTTGTTTGACCTCTAAAGGAAGGAGGTTTAATGCATGGGGTTTGTCCATCACTGATCCGACCACATTAACCAGAAGATGTTGCTCTTTTTGAAACCTGTCCTTATCCAGGGATTTCGCCAAACGAACGGTTGCGGGAACAGATAAAACCGTTGTAGGAACACCCAATTCTTTCGACGTGTAATAATCCAAACGTTTAATATTACTGCCCTCACCAGTAATAAAAAGCTTCTCGGGAGCAGGTTCTTTAAAATTAATTGAAAAATAATTAAAGGTGAGCTTGATTTCCTTAATTAAGGCTTCTAAAAGCGGCCGTACAAGAGAAATCACATGTCCTGATAAAATATTCCCATTAATCAAACCTGTCTCATTCTCAGGGATACCAGCACTTTCAAGCAATTTCTCAGCATCCAGAAGAGACAACTCTTTGCCCCCTTTTAATGAAGAAAGTCCTTCTGCTAAAGCGCTTCTTAATCGATTAAAGGAAAAAGCAATCGGCCTGATAAAGACAAGCTGATTATTTTTATAAATACATAAGGTCGACTCTTCCCTTCCACAATCCAAAACAGCCGTCAAGGAAGAGCTGTTTGAAAAAGCGTTCAAAATCGACGCATAGTTGAAAAATGGATTTAGTATCGCAGAAGGCAAAAGCCCGCACTCATGAACAATAGATAAACATCTGTCCACTTCATCTTTTTTCAGTGTCGCTGCAGCAATATCACATTTTTTCTCTTGATTAGGATCTCCATATTCTTTAATGACCTTCCAGTCCATAATTCCAGTATCTACCTCAAAAGGCGCTCCATCCGTCATCTGCCATCTCACTGCTTCAACAGTTTCTTCCTTTGACAAGAGGGGCAAGGTCATTATTTTAAAAACACCAATGCCTGGATCAGAAAATGTTAAAAAAACATTTTTGTCCTGACATGCATTCTTTTTTAAAAATCGTGAAATAAAACTGGCCAGTTCTTGTGAGGCATTACTATTCAATAAAGCCTCAGTAATATCATAATCTATCAAGGAAAGACTCGAACCTGTTTCCAGCAAGGCTATCTTTGCTTGTCCCTTGCCAAAATCAATAGAAAGAATGTGTTTTGATGAATTCATGGCCTTAATCATTTTCTGTCCAACCAGATAATTTCCAACCAGCATTCATAAAAGCTGGTGTGGTCATATTTGCTAAATATTGATCATAATGAACCCCATTAGATGTTGATAAGGCAGCTGTGTTCCCTATAAAAGAACCATAAACACCACCAGATCCAGAAATGTTCAAAGAACCATTAGGCGCGTACACCGTCCCATAAAAAGCTGATGAACCAGACAAATTAAGACTCTGGGCACTTGATGAAGACCCGTATAATTGAAAATAAGAGGGGATATAGGTGCTATTAGTAATCCCTGACCCGCTGGCATTCACTGATGAGGAAGAATAAATAATCACAGGTCCAGTACTAGAAGCTGAAACAGCAATCTGTGCTGTACTGGAAAGATTAATCGCCCCTGTCATGTATATATTGGCAGGCCCCACAATAGTCACGACAGATGAACCTGATAAATTAAAACCCGCATATTGATAATTGCCTGACGTAATGGTTTGAGAACCCGACGAAAGATTAATGGTCCCCCCATTCGTGCAACCTGAAGAACAGGTGACTAAATTGGATGGAACGACAACAGCCGGTAGAGTAACATTACTAGTATGGGTGATGGTTCCTGACACTGCACTTTGATTATTAAAAGTCCCTGACGGCCCTGTATTAACGTTGCCATGAATATACGAAGAGCCAGACATAAGAAGATTTCCATTAGTGCCAACATTACCGTTATTGGCCACATTACCATTGACGTTATACCTTCCTGTATTGGAATTATAACTATCAATAACAGCACTTGACATCGAAATTGAACCAGCTGCAAATAAGGCATATTGCCCAAATAAGCTGGCATTCTTTGCCGTGGCCTGAACAACCCTGAGGGCCTTATTAGTAGCCGTTCTGTTTGGCACGAAACCCGTTGAGGTAATAACAGGATTACTGCTTGCAGGATTTGCAACTGAAACGTTATAATCCCCATATCCTGTCAAGGTGGCTTGAAGGGTCACAGGATTGGCCCCACTCCAACCTGTCCATGCCCCGCCGCCCTTACTAATTTGATACATCGCCGCCTGCAGACCTGACTCTGCCAAATACATCGCTTGCTGGGATTGTAAATAATTAACAGAATTGCTTAAATTCGTTTGTAACATGGACGAGATAGCCAACCCCATCACAGCCACAACCAGCATAACAATAACGGCTGCGACAATGCCCACACCCTTCTTGCTTAAGAAATTTCTTTTCACTGTAAGCTCCTTGGAGAAACTCCAGATTCAATGGTAATTGTTGTCCCTAAGGTCAAGGTCAAATCAATAACTATCCTTACAATATTAGTCGCTGAAGGACTAACAGTCGCAGAGGCAATCGTTGAACCTGATGAATTATAATAAGTAAAGGTCAGGTTTGTCACATTGTCTGCCAACTGATTGGCAACGCCACCAACGGTGCGTATCAAATGATTGTTATTGACGTTATAGGTTATAGTATTGTTATTCACATCAACAAATTGAAAACTTGAAGCGCTGGCCGTATTGACACTCGTATTACTATTAATTAACCGTATTTCCCGGATCATTCTATCCATAGCGATTTGAGCACTCGCTGTCATTTCATTGGTGTTCTGTGCCCCTTGCCAGGACGCCGCAATTTCCAGCATCAAGGGTGCTGTGACAGCAAACAAAATAGACACCAAAACAATCACGAGGACAAATTCATAAATTGTAAATGCTTTGCTTTTATGCATTAATAATTCGTCCTTAACATGGCCAATGAAAGAGAATTGATGACCGGATTACTGACAGTTACAACCACCCTTTTGTCATTAGCATCAATATTTGTTACTGTAACGGTGTAACTATAGGCACTCATATTACCAGAAAAGTTTTGTGATGTTTGAGAAGCCAGAGAAGAAAATGAAATAGTCATCATCCTTTCCATCTGTTCCTCTGCCAAAGCAGTTGCTATGGCTATCACCTTGGGCTTATGCATATTGGTCGCAGACGCCTGCATCGCCACCACAAGCCCCAAAAATGAACAGCCAATAATCACGATGACCATGACTAACTCTAATATCGAAAAACCTCCGTTTTTCATTATTCAAGAAACCTTTCCTGTATTTGCCTCAACCGTGACCGTTGTTCCCCCAGCGAAACTCACACTTCCCTGTGCTGTCAACAATGTCATGGATGCACATGTCGAATTACAACTATAAGGATCCCCTATATCATCAAAACTAAGATTATTCCCAACCCCATTAAAATTGACCTGGCTTAAAACAACCCCGGCAAAATTACCTGTGGAAAGATTGACCGTATAGTTGCCCTGCGTTGATGGGTTGGTCATTAAGGTCCAGTTTCCTTGCGCATTCTTATAATAAAGGCTATACGTTCCATCGGTTGTTGAAAATGAAACCCATGTCCTCTGTTGTGTCGTTAGGGCAAAATTCTGGGCATAACGGATATCTGCCTTAAGCGCTCTGGCCGCTGCCGCTTCTCTCACTTGAGAAAGATAGGAAATAGGGCTCGGCACTAAAAAACCGATGATGGCCACGATAATCATGACCATCATTAACTCGACAATGGAAAATCCTTTTTTTATTGGGCTTATCATCGCTTAAATAAGGTCATCATGTTCCACATAGGTAAAAAGATACCTAAGGCCAATAACAAAACCCCGCCTCCTAAAATCAATATCAAAAAAGGCTCTATCAAGGATGTCATGTTCTCAATGATAAAACCCGCCTCCCCTTCATAATAATCAGAAACATAGAGAAAAAGTTCATCCAGCTTGCCTGTATCCTCGCCAACGGTAACCATCTGGATAACAACAGGCGGGAAAAGGCCTGTTTGCTTCATGGCCACACTCATCCTGTTACCTGCCTTGACCTCATTCTTAATTCTTTCAATGGCCTGTGCGATCACCACATTACCAACACCGGCAGACGTAAAATCCAAGATGCGTAAAATAGAAACCCCTGCTCGTATCATGATCCCGCATATCTTCGCAAACCTTCCCATAATTATTTTTATCATCAAGGGACCAATGATAGGGACTTTCAATTGAAGGCTATCGAAGAAATAACGCCCCTGTTTCGTTAGAAGATATTTTCTTGCCAAAACCCCAATGCCGCCTGAAAAAATCATCATGACCCACCAAAATTTGGTTATCGCGTCATTAATCCCCAATAGTATTAAAGTAGGAAGAGGAAGAGAAACACCAGCGGAATTATAAAGGCCTGAAAAACGAGGAACAATCAGGACCGTTAAGAATATAAACGCCACGACAATCACACAGACCACGATAACAGGATATCTTGTCGCTGCCTTAATACGCCTCTGCACCTTCTCTTCATAATCACCGAGTTCTGCCAAGCGTTCAAAAACATCAGGCAAGGTGCCGCTTTCTTCACCTGCCCTTATCAAGTTGGTGTATAACGGCCCAAAGACATTAGGAAAACGTTCAAAGGCATCGGATAAACTTTTTCCAGCTTTAATATCACTTGATATGGCTAATAAAACTTCTTTCAATTTTGTATTATTGGTCTGGTCTGAAAGTGAGGCAAGGCTTGTGATGATATTAACACCCGCACGCTGCATAACAGCTAATTGCCGGGTCATTAAGTTAAGCTCTGATGATTTGACCCTGTTAAAACGCTCCATTAAAGAAGACAGGCCGCTATTTTCTTCCTTTGCCTTCTTAATAAAAATGATTTTTAAACCAGTATTCTTCAACTTGTCAGCAACCATGTGCTCTGAATCTGCCATGATGGTGTCACTCACAGATTGTCCATTCTTATTAATGGCTTTATAAAGATATTTTGTCATGGGGTTTTTAGTTCTATCCTGGTGACTCGCACGATCTCTTCAAGTGTCGTCAAACCCATCCTCGCTTTTTCTATCCCGCCTTCCTTTAATGTCCTCATCCCTTCTCTTTTACCAATTGCTGCTATTTCATCTGCAGAAGCCTTTTTATTAACCAGCTTCTTAATCTCTTCATTGATAGACAAAAGTTCAAAAATACCAACCCTGCCCGTATAACCTGTGTTTTTACATTGCTGACAACCACGTCCTTTATAAAATTTCTCACCTTCCGGAAGGCCTAAGCTACGAAGAATAACATTATCAGGAACATAGGCTTCCTTACAACGAGTACAAATAGTCCTGACTAATCGTTGAGCCAATATACCCACCACAGAGCTTGCCACCAAGAACGGCTCAATACCCATATCAATCAAACGGGTCAAGGCTGAAGGAGCATCATTGGTATGCAGGGTTGATAAAACCAAATGACCAGTCAGGGAGGCTTGAATGGCTATTTCTGCTGTTTCTTTGTCCCTGATCTCGCCTACCATGATGATATCAGGGTCCTGGCGCAAGATGGCCCTTAAGCCTGTCGCAAATGTGAGGCCTGCTCTGGGGTTTATCTGCGTCTGACGGATGAGCGGAAGCTCATACTCAACAGGATCTTCAATCGTTAAAATATTCTTTTCAATGGAATTAACAGTGGTCAGGGCGGAATAAAGAGTGGTGGTTTTCCCGCTACCTGTAGGGCCTGTGACTAAAATAATCCCGTTGGGGTATTGGATAAGTTTGGCAAAAAACTCGAGTTCTTTTTGGGACAACCCCAAATCCACTAGACCTAACATCAAGACCGATTTATCCAAAATCCTCAAGACAAGATTTTCCCCATGGACTGTCGGGTAGCTGGAAACCCGTATATCCATTTCTTTATTATCTATTTTAAGACTAATCCTCCCATCCTGTGGTTTCCTTGTTTCTGCAATGTCCGCCCCTGAAATAAGCTTAACTCTCGAGGCAATAGCTTTATGCAGCTCCTTGGGCAAGGTATACACCTCTTCCATGACACCATCAACCCTGTTTCTTACCCTTGTTTCATGGGCTCCTGGCTCTATATGGATATCTGAGGCGCGGTCCCTGATGGCATGCAAGAATATCGTGTTGACTAATTTAATGATAGGCGCCTCTTCCGCCACTTCAGCCAAATCCTGATCTTCCTGGGATATTTTTCCAATATCAATGGAAGAAATAATATCCACTATAGACCCGGCAGTTGTTTCATAATAAACCTCCAATATCCTCTCAATGCCTTTTTCTGTGGTCAGTACTGTATCAATATTCTCTATCTTAGTTTCTCTTCTGACATTATCTATAGCCACAATATCATCAGGGTTAACCATCGCCAGCGTCAAACTACCCCCCACTTTAAAAAGAGGGACAACCTTGTATTTTCTCACCATGCCTTCCGGGATCAATTTGATAAGCTCTGCATCAATCACGTAATCTTTCAAATCCATATAAGCGACCCCTAAAGAGTCTGCACGGACCTTAATAAAATCTTCCTCAGAAACATAACCCAATTTTTTTAACGCCTTATCAAGGGTTAAGCCTGTGCGCTTGACTTCTTCCTGGGCCCTTTCAACCTGGATTTGAGTAATAAACCCTTGTTGAAGCAATAAATCAACTGTATCCATTACAACAACTCCTTAATTTTTTCCATCAACTCTTTGGCATCATAAGGTTTAGTGATATAGGCGTTGGCCCCAACCTGCATCCCTAGCAATTGATCGCTTTCCTGGCTCCTGGCTGTCACTAAAATAATAGGGATTGCCTTATACTTCTCGTCAAATTTAAGCATCCGGCAAACCTTATAGCCATCAAGCTTGGGCAGCATTAAATCAAGAACCATTAAATCAGGCATTTCCTGGCGCGCTTTCTCATAACCCTCCATCCCATCGGTGGCCATGAGGACTTCAAACCCTTCTGACTCAAGCCTTAAACCTAAAAACTGCCTTAATTCTTTTTCATCATCAACAATCAATATTCTCTTTTTTTTCATACTCACATCTTCTGCATCTGTTCTGATTTCTTTATTTCTTTATCAAAAGAAGCATCCTCCTTGACAATCATTGCTGTAATAAAAATAAGCAGATCTGTTTTAGTCGTTGACACCGTATCCCTTTTAAAAAATTTACCCACCCATGGCAGATCCATGAGGACAGGGATGCCTGAAATCGTCTTTGATTTTTGGTCACTCAATAAACCGCCAATCACAATGGTATCTCCATCCTTAATAACCAATCTTGTTTCAGCTTCCCTGGTCTGAATAACAGGATATTTATTGTCCCCTATCGTCTCTGTATAAGAAGTCACGGCAGGATGAATCACCATACTGATATCATTTTCAGCGCCCACTTGTGGAATGACCTTAAGCTGTATCCCAATGTCTTGATAATAATCCAGCGTCACGGTGGTTATCCCTGTGGAACCTGCGCCAGTCACATCACTCTTTAAAATGGGATATTTGGTCCCCACCAAAATAGTGGCTTCCTGATTATTAAGGGCCAAAACCTGCGGGGCACTTAATGTATTTGTCTTGCCCTTTTGCGCCAAGGCATGAGCAATGACCTCAAACTGAGGGCCATCTAATTTCTTAAACACCACCTGCGCCCCCTCATTAAAAGGAAAGGTCCCTGCCACAGGAGTTGAGCCTTGATATAATGGAGAAAAACCATTGGGAGTCACCGTTGCACTTGTTGAATTCCCTCCAATGGATTTAGTGGCACTGCCCTTGTCCCGAATCAATACCGGGCTAATCGTTCCAGGATTCTCTGCCCCATTAGATCCTGTCCCCCAGTCAACGCCCATGTCTTGTAACCAATTCTTATCGACTTCAATAACCTTGGTTTTGATTAACACCTGATAAGGCCTGACATCAATTTTCTTGATAACTGCCACTATTTTCTCAATCACTTCAGGGATATCCGTAATCACTAATAGATTGGCACGTACCGGGACCTCTGAGTCAGTTGCCCTTTTTTGCTTACCTAAAGTCTCACCCTTTCCAGTCGTAAACTCCCATCCTGCTTCCCCCTTGCTTTGAACAATGGATATCTTACCCTGTTGAGATAAAAGTTGGGAAACAGATGCCTCGATGAGTTGCGCATCAAGATATTTCAATTTTACAACCTCTGTCATTAACGAAGAGTTTTGTTTCTTTAGGAATGCGATCTTCTCAAGAGGGCCTACTGTAATGATGTTTTCATCCTTACGGTAGCCCAAATTGCAAATCGACAAAACTGAATCAAGGGCCTTGTCCCAAGTCACATTAGCTAATTTGAGCGTTACATTACCAGTCACCTCAGGTGTTGTAATAATATTAATGCCACTTTTAGCTGAGATAAGCTTTAAAACATCCTGGATATCCGTATCATTCAGATTTAAAGAAAACCTCTCTAAAGCGACTGTTTTCTCTTGCGGCCACGCTGGGGAATAAAACAAGAATCCAAAGAAAAATAAAAAACAAAAAAAGAGTAAACCGTTTATATGTATCTTCTTCATTCAATCTCCCCCTTGTATTAGATTTTCATCATAATCTATTTTATAAATGTTATAAAGCCTTATCTGGAAATATTATACAGCATTGTCTAGAAATGCTTTCTTGACCAATTCTTCCCTTTTTTGGGCTTCTGTTGGAGAGACACTAACGCCAAATTTAAATTGAAGCTCAGACGTGTTCTTCAACCCCTCGGGCCTGCATTGCAAAACCGCATCCTGGAATTTATGCGCCAAAGCCCTGCCTCCAACCTTATCTGTTTTAGGCAAAACAAAATAAATAGTATGGATATCATAAAGAATTTTGATATCATCTGGCCTGGTTAAAAGACTAGAACAAGAAGAAAAAACCAAATTCATCATATTGACTAAAGCCATAAACCCGTATTTTTCCCTGATTTTCTGGGCATTCACAAGCACCATAACAATCAACAAAACATCACTACCTTTAAGATTGGCAGAAGCAAGGGTTTCATCAAACAAGCGATCAAATTTTTCTTTATAAAACTGATGTTTAGGCAAGGTAAAATAAAAAGCTGCCCCTTGGTTTAACTCTCCTTCTGCCCATATTTTTCCCCCATGAAGCTCAACCAAGGCCTTTGATATGGATAGCCCAAGGCCCGTGCCTCTTATACCAGGACCTTCCGTCCTGTCAAATTGCTGAAATTTCTGAAACAATTTTTCCTTGTTCTCTTGGGAAAAACCAGGGCCTGTGTCTTTCACACAAAAAAGAATCTCATGGTCATTTAACAAAACCTCAAGATGAATAGCCCCTCCGTCAGGAGAAAATTTATGAGCATTGTTTAACAAATTATTCAAAACCTGAATAATTTTATCCCCATCGGCATATAATAGAATATCCTCGGAAGGTAATTTTAAATCAAGCTCTTGTTTCCTTTTAGCTAAAATTATTTTATACGACTCCACCAACTTTAAAACGACTGATTTAACATCCACCAGGCTTTGCTTAAGAGACATCTTACCCGCCTCAATTTTCTGAATGTCGAGTAAATCATTAACAATACTAGTCAGCCTGACTAAATTGTCCCTGGAGGTGATTAAAAGCTCTTTTTGCTTTGGGGAAACAACTCCAACAATACCGTCCAAGATAAGATTGATTCCCTCTATTGAGATGGCCAATGGGGTACGTAATTCGTGGGAAACCGTGGAGACAAAATCAGACTTAAGCTGGTCGACTTTCAATAATTCCGCGTTTTGCGCCTCAAGTTTCTTAAACAAAAGATTCAAGGCCTTGTTGGTGACTTCCAACGCAGATTTTTGCGCCAGCAGTTTTTCATTCAACTCTTTGATATCGTTGATTTCCTGGCTTTCCATAAGGTATAAGAAAATTATACTTTATTTAAATGAGAAATCTAAGGATTGTTGAATTTTTTATATCTCCCCTAAAACAACACCTTCTTGAGAGGATTTATAAACAGGAAAAAGAAGGACCAACGGCAAGAGTGCTATAAACATCAATAACAACACGATCGACATATCATTATAGGCCATCATCAAAGCTTGTCTATTGACCATGCCGCTGGAAACAGCCAATATCCTGGGATGAACACCTGCTGCAGGAACACCTTGATGCAGTAAAAGCCCCTGAGACTTATGATAAAACACCATAAAATTTTTGTTTAATTGGCTGATATTTCCTGCCAAATACGCATAATGGGCCTGGGCCTGCCTCTCGATGACCGTCACCACCAGGGCATAACCCACATTTCCCCCTACCTGCTGAAATAAAT
>JADFXW010000024.1 GCA_015233375.1 Candidatus Omnitrophota bacterium
ACATCAAAGGAAAAATGGAAAAGGTCCAGAAATTTATTGAACGTAATTGTTTCAAGAAAACAACCCTCAAGGAAGCCGCAGAAGCTGTCTCGTTATGCCCGAAATATTTAAGCCGGGTCTTTAAACAACACACGGGAATTGGATTTAATGAATATAAATTAAAAATTAAGATGAATGAATCTAAAGAACTTCTGCGGAAATCTGAATACAATATCAATCAAATCTCCGATAAGATGGGGTATGAAAACACCGAATCCTTTATCCGCGAATTCAAGAAATGGACAGGAAAAACACCGCTTAAATTCCGTAATAAAAAATAGTTAAAATTTAGCCTTGAAATAATCAACCGTCAATTTTAAACCCTCTTCAAAACTGACCAAGGGTTTGTAATTGAGCTTTTGCTTGATTTTGGAGATGTCCGCAGAGGTCTTAAACACATCCCCTTTTCGAACAGGTAAGAATTGAGGCGGAATATCTTTTTGCATAATGCGGGTTAATTCCCGGGCTAATTCTAAAACGGTATGCTCACAGCCATTGGCCACATTAAAGACCTCATGCTTAATCCCAGGAGTTTGGGCTGCTAAAATATTGGCTGAAACAACATTATCTATAAAAGTAAAGTCACGGGACTGCAAACCTGTGCCATAAATCGGTGGTTGTTTATCCTGTAAAATACAGCTGATAAACTTCGGGACAACCACCGCGTATTCATCATCAAGCGCCTGGTGAGGCCCAAATATATTAAAATAACGCAAACACACAGTATCGAGGCCATAAACCTGGGAGAAAATCCGGCAATAATACTCCCCTGTCAGCTTGCTTAACGCATACGGGGATATTAAAAGCGGCAAAAAATCTTCTTTAAGAGGAAACTGCGTGGCATCCCCATACACAGAACTGGATGAAGCAAAAACAAATCTTTTAATTTTGTTTTTTAAGGCAGCCTGGAGCATCTTTAAGATGCCGTCAATATTGACCCTGTTATAACTTAACGGATCTTCAAGGGATTTCGGGACAGAACGAAGAGCCGCCTGATGCAGCACATAATCCATTCCTACACAGGCCTTATCGCCATCTTGAGGATTGGTGATATCTCCCCGTATCAGTTCAAATTTATCAGGGCCCAAACCCTTTGTAAAATCAAGATTTGCTTCATTGCCTGTATAAAAATTATCAAGCACCCGGACAAAATGCCCATCATGTAGTAATTTTTGGGCAATCCTGGAACCGATAAAGCCTGCTCCGCCTGTGATGAGGTATTTGCTCATTGAATCCTATGGGTAATATCTTATCAAACTTAGGGGCGGACTTTATTGGTCCGCCCCTATATTCATCTTATTTTCAAGTATCTTGCGAATACTTTTTATGACTTCGCTTGAGCATAAAAGCTTTTCTGAATATCGCGCCACTTTTCCAATTGCTCAGGGGTCAAAATCTTTTCAACCTTCCTGGCATTTTCTATATTAAAGCATGAAGTATCCACCTGGACCTTGGCGATCTCTTGTAACTTTGTACGGATTATCTGCATATCATCTTTATTCTTGATAAGATCCCCTAAATCTTTCCCTAAAATCTTTAACTTGCCGTTGTTGGTCTTCATTAAGCTTTCTTCATCATAAAGAAGCGCCTTTAAATCTTTTTCCTGAACATCCGTCAAACCAATCTCTGTTTTATATGAAAAAATGGTCTTCACTGATTGTGGCTGGGCTGCTGGCTTTGCTGCAGCAGTATCCTGAGCAAAACAGCTGGATGCTAAACCGATTGAAAGTGCTACCCCTAACAACAGCATGCTTTTTTTCATTTGAGTCTCCTATGATTAAAGTTGAAGATTGAAATGGCTCGAAGATCTAACCAATAAGTTTCTAAATTATCACCTGTTCTGTCATTTGTCCAATGCTTTTTTAAGCATCTGCTTGAAAATAAAAAGTCTCGTCAAAAAGGTGGGTCTCAATGACTCGACCATCCCCCCCCTAAATATTCAATCAATAAAACAGAGGCATTCAAGCGTTGGCCTAAAATAGTAACCGCTTCTTTTTGGGCATTATAAGCCGTGGCCTCTAGAGTGATCACCTCCAAGGCGCTGACCGTGCCTTGTTTATATTGGTTCGTGATGATATCAAGGGATTTTTGGGCATCCTTAACCACCTCATCTTGGGCCTGGGCCTCTTGTTCTAAAATACGAAGCGCTGCCAAATTATCCTCAACCTGTTGAAAGGCTGTTAATACTGTTTGACGGTATTGAGCCACGTCCTGATCATAAACCGCCTTGGCTTGGGTCATCTGGGCCTGCCTTAATCCTGCGTCGAATATGGATTGGGCCAAGGCTGGACCAACGGACCACAAAGGATTAGGCGAGCTAAAAAGTCTTGATAAACTTGAACTTTGATAGCTTCCTGAAGCGCTTAAGGTCAGCGTGGGATAATACGCCGCCTGGGCCACTCCAATCAAGGCATTGGCTTGGGCCACCTTTCGTTCTGCTTGAGCTATATCCCACCTTCGCTCAAGAAGCGCTGAAGGAAGTCCTATAGGTACGGCTGGCAGCTCTGAAGGCATCTTTAAGGCATTTAAGGAAACATCTGCCGCAGGCTTACCTATCAAAACAGCAATCGCATGCTCCACTTGAGCACGAGCCACACCCACATCAATATCCCCTGCCCGTGCGGCTTCAAGCTGAGTCCGGGCTTGCAACACATCTGATAGGGCCGCAATACCGCTGTCATATCGCTTCTTCGTTAAATCCATAAACTTTTTATACACAACGACGGTATCATCCAAAAGTTTTTTTTGCGCGTCTAATGAACAAAGTTGGAAATAATTCTGGGCCAATTGCGCTTGCATACTTAAACGCACATTCTCAAGCTCTGCCTTGAAACCTTCCGCAGAAGCCTTGTTTGCTTCCAACTCTCTTCTGACCCTGCCCCAGAGGTCTAGCTCCCAAGAAACATTCGCACTTAACAAATCCTGTGAAACCGCATACCCGTGGGAAGACGAGCTGCCTGAATGTGATCGGGTATAGGAGGCTGCTGTCGAAAGCGTTGGAAAAAACGCTGAACGGGCGGCCTGGACCAGGGCATAGGCCTGGGCATATTGCGCCTGGGCAGAGGCAATATTCTGGTTTGAAATATTCAGCTCATCTTCCAGGGCATCCAATTTTTTGTCATTAAATATTTTCCACCATTCGCCTTTAATCATCTCATCCTGAGGAGTGGCTTTTTTCCAATCTGTTGATTCTTTATACGCCAAAGGCACGGACACTTGAGGTTTTTTGTATTTTGGGCCGATACAACAGCCAGAGGTTAACATAAGTGAGCCTATAACAAGCCCATTGATTAGATTTTTCACGCTAAACATCATAAAATAACCTTTCATTTTTAATACTTCTTGCGCCTGGATTCATACCAGCCTTTAACACGCTCCATATAAAGATAAATCACGGGCGTTGTATACAGGGTCAGCATTTGGCTAAAAACTAACCCTCCAATAATGGCAATACCCAAAGGCCGTCTTAACTCTGAGCCCATGCCCCAGCCTAAAGCCAAAGGCAACGCGCCTAATATAGCGGACATCGTGGTCATCATGATGGGCCGAAACCTTAAAAGACAGGCCTCATAAATGGCATCCCTCGAATTCTTCCCTTCCAGACGCTCGGCATCCAGCGCAAAATCCACCATCATGATCCCGTTTTTTTTCACCAAGCCTATCAACAAAATTATACCAATAATTGCAATAATACTTAACTTTGTATGAGAATAAAAAAGCGCCAACAAAGCCCCCACGCCGGCTGACGGCAAGGTGGACAGGATGGTCACAGGATGGATATAGCTTTCATACAACATGCCCAATACAATATAAACTGCCGCAAGCGCGGTCAATATCAAAACCCCCTCATTGCTCAACGAATCCTGATAAACCTTGGCTGTGCCTTGAAAACTGCCATGGATGCCTGAAGGCAACATGATCTGTTTCATGGCCGCATTCACGGCATTGACCGCCTCACCTAAAGCCACCCCAACGGGCAAATTAAAAGAAAAGGTGATGGCCGGGAATTGGCCTTGATGGGCAACGGATAAAGACGTCGTTGTATTTTCATAATGAGCAAAAGAGCTCAACGGGACCAAGGTCCCATGGGTGGATTTGACATAAAGATATTTCAAGGTATCAGGTCGCTGCCAAAATTTAGGGGAGAGTTCCATCACCACATTATATTGGTTTAATTGGACATAGGTCGTTGACACCTGCCTCTGGCCAAAGGCATCATAAAGGGTGCTGTCAATGGCTTGAGTGGTGATGCCAAGCCTTGAGGCTGTTTGACGGTCAATGATAAGATTAGTCTCTTGCCCCCTATTTTGCTTATCACTATTTAAATCCGCCAACTGAGGCAGTTGACGCAACGCTGCTTCAATCTTGGGCGCCCATGTCATCAATTCATTCAAATGATCTCCTTGAATGGTGTACTGATATAGAGCATTACTCATCCTGCCGCCCACACTTAAATCCTGATCACTCATCAAAAAGACAGGGGCGCCAGGGATACTGCTTAATTTTCCACGAAGCCTTCCAATCACCTTGTCCGCGGAAACCTTGCGCTCTTCCAGAGGTTTTAAAGCCACAAACATCCGTGCGGTATTTCTCGTCGATCCTCCTCCTGTAAACCCTGCCACTGTTTGAATCGCGGGATCTTTCATCAAAATATTCACCGCTGCCTTTAACTTTTTCTGCATGGATTGAAAGGATATATCTTGGGAGGCTTGAATATTTCCCCGCATCCGTCCCGTATCCTGTGAAGGGAAAAAATCCTTTGGGACATTAGGAAAAAGAAGGACGCTAGTGACAAGGGCCAACAGGGTGATCGCCAACATCCATGGCTGATGCCTCAAGGCCCAGGATAAACTTTTTTCATAGAAGCTTTGGACGCTATCAAAAAATCCTTCAGTCCTCTGAAAAAACCGGCCTTGTGTCTCTTGACCTTTAGCCTTAAACAATAGCGCGCACATCATGGGGGTTGTTGTTAACGAAATGATCATGGAAATTAAAACAGCCACTGATAACGTTACCGCAAATTCACGAAAGAGCCGTCCCAATTGGCCCCCCATCAATAAAATGGGAATAAAGACAGCAACTAAAGAAAGGCTCATAGAAAGAATGGTAAAACCAATCTCCTGAGCCCCCTTTATAGCAGCCTCTTTTGGAGAGAGACCTTTTTCAATATATCGGGTAATGTTTTCAACCACCACAATCGCGTCATCCACCACAAAACCGGTTGCCACTGTCAAGGCCATCAAGGACAAATTATTTAAACTAAAATTTAACAAATACATGATCCCAAACGTGCCAATAATCGATACTGGGACCACAATACTAGGAATAAGCGTTGCCCTAAAATTCCTTAAAAAGAAAAACACCACTAAAATGACCAAGAACCCTGAAATAACCACCGTGCGTTGCGCTTCTTTCATGGAGGCGCGGATACTAGGGGTCCTGTCCATCACCACACCCAGGTTGATAGCCGGAGAAATAGCGGCCCTTAATGCGGGAAGAATGTTCAAAACACCATCCACTGTCTTTATAATATTGGCCCCTGGCTGACGGAAAAGAAACACAGGGATACCGTCGTGACCGTTAATCAACGCCGCATTACGGACATCTGCCACGGAATCCACAACATCCCCTATATCGGACAAACGCACCGGGCGCCCATGAGAGTACGCGACAATTAAGGACTTATAATCTTTCGCCGAGAAAAGCTGATCATTGGTGATGATTTCCCAGGTTTTTGTTCCAGAGCTTAACTGACCCTTGGGACGATTGGCGTTGGTTGAACTAATCGCGGTCCTGACTGTATCAAGACCTATCCCGTATTTATTTAATGCAGTAGGATTAAGCTCCACCCGCACCGCGCGCGATGCGCCACCGCCTATAATCACCTGCCCTATCCCATCAATCTGGGACAATTTTTGGGCCAAGATCGTATCCGCCACATCATAAATATCAGCCTTTGTCATGGTTTCAGAGGTCAGTGATAAAATCAAAATCGGGGATTCAGAAGGGTTGACCTTGCGGTAGGTCGGATGAATAGGCAAATCCGACGGTAAATAATCCTGTGCCGCGTTAATAGCAGCCTGGACATCACGGGCCGCCCCATTAATGTCCCGGTTTAAATCAAACTGCAAGGTAATAGAGGTTGACCCAAGCCCGCTTGAAGAAGTCATTTGTGTGACCCCTGCAATATGGGCCAGCTGGCGTTCCAGAGGAGCTGCTACGGAGGAGGCCATGGTTTCAGGGCTGGCCCCTGGCAGAGAAGCTGATACACTGATGGTCGGATTATCCGTTTGAGGTAAAGGAGAGACCGGCAAGAGACAGGCCGCTATCGCCCCTGCCATCACAATCCCGATGGTCAATAGCGTTGTCGCTATAGGTCTTTTGATAAATGGAGTTGAAAGGCTCATTTAGACGAAACCAGTCCTAATCGTCGCCCAAGTTTATCAAACCACAAATAAATAACAGGGGTTGTATAAAGAGTCAGCATCTGGCTTAAGATAAGGCCGCCTATGATTGTAATCCCCAAAGGCCGCCTGAGTTCAACACCCATGCCTCCTCCAAACGCCAATGGCACAGCCCCGAGAATAGCAGACATGGTGGTCATCATGATAGGCCTAAACCTTAAAAGACAAGCCTGATAAATAGCATCCATAGGCGCCTTTCCTTCCTGACGCTCTGCATCCAGGGCAAAGTCCACCATCATGATACCGTTTTTCTTGACAATACCGATAAGAAGAATAATCCCAATGAGCGCAATAACGCTTAAATCTGTCCGGAATATCAACAAGGACAAAATAGCGCCCACCCCGGCTGACGGCAAAGTGGAAAGAATCGTGATGGGATGAATATAACTTTCATATAAAACACCCAGCACGATATAGACGGTAATAAGAGCCGCCAGGATCAAAAGAGGTTCATTGGTCAAAGATGAGCGAAAGGCCTGGGCCGTCCCCTGGAATTGACTGCTGATGCTATCCGGCATTCCCATGCTCTTCGTTGTTTTTTCAATCGCATTGACCGCGTCTCCGAGTGATGCCCCAGGCGCCAAATTAAACGATAAGGTCACCGCGGGAAATTGTCCCAGATGCCCAACTATCAAGGGCCCTTTTATTTGTTTCGATTGAGTCATCACATCCAGCGGGATCTGAGCGCTATTGGCCCCTCGCACATAAAGATGCTTCAAGGCCTCCGGAGATTTCTTGAAATCAGGGTGGACCTCGAGGATGACCCTATACTGGTTTAACTGGGTAAATATGGTCGACACAATTCTTTGCCCATACGCGCTATAAAGCGTGTTATCAATAATAGAGGGCGTTACCCCAAGCCTTGAGGCCGTGCTCCTGTCAATCACCAAGGACTCCTGTAAACCCTCATTCTGCTCATCACTTCCCACATCCTGCAATTGAGGTAATGCCGAAAGCGCCTTGACCACCTTGGGCGCCCAAACATTGAGCTCACCGGCATTGGGATCTTCCAGGGTAAATTGATATTGAGTGCGGCTGACCGTATCATCCACTGTCAAATCCTGCACAGGCTGCATATAAAGCTTGACGCCTTTAACATCTTTCAATTTCTTCTGGAGGCGACGGATAACCTCACTGGCCGTGATTTTTCGTTCTTCCACGGGTTTTAGATTAATCAGGATCCTGCCGCTATTTAAAGTCGTATTAGTGCCGTCAACACCAATAAAAGAAGAGAGGTTACTAACCGCCGGGTCCTTGAGAATAACAGAGGCCAATTGCTGCTGAAAGCCTGCCATGGCCTGAAAAGAAACTGTTTGAGGGGCCTCTGAAATGCCTTGAATAATACCTGTATCCTGGATAGGGAAAAACCCTTTGGGGCTTAAAACATACAAAACCACTGTTAATACAAGAGTTCCTAAGGCCACCATCAAGGTCAAGGTTTGATGCCTCAATACCCATTGCAAGGATTCACCGTATTTCTTGATAGTGGCATTAAAAAGACGCTCGGAGGCATGATAAAACTTGCCTTGTTTGCCTTCAGGGATATGCTTCAATAATTTGGCGCACATCATGGGCGTTAAGGTCAAGGACACGATTGCTGAAATCACAATAGTGACACCTAAGGTGATGGCAAATTCACGGAAAAGCCGGCCTACCACATCCCCCATAAATAACAAAGGAATCAAAACAGCAATCAACGAAATACTTAACGAAAGAATGGTAAAAGCTACCTGGCCAGAACCTTTGAGCGCTGCCTGCAAAGGGGTTTCGCCTTGTTCGATATACCTGGAAATATTTTCGATCATGACAATGGCATCATCCACCACAAAGCCCGTGGCAATGGTCAACGCCATCAGAGAAAGGTTATTTAAACTAAAGCCCATCAGGTACATAATCCCAAATGTCCCAACCAAGGACACCGGGACCGCGATGCTTGGGATAATGGTCCCGGCCAGGGTGCGCAAAAAAAGGAAGATGACTAATACCACCAAGGCCACGGCCAACATCAATTCAAACTGAACGTCCTGGACTGACGCCCGGATAGTCGTGGTCCTATCTGTCAGCACGGAAACCTCTACAGAGGCAGGCAAAGAAGACAACAGCTGTGGCAGCATCTTCTTGATGCCATCAACAACCTGGATGACATTAAAACCAGGCTGGCGTTGGATATTGATGATAACCGCCGGATTTTTGTCCTTCCAAGCCGCTTGTTTCGTGTTCTCGACATCATCCACCACACGGGCCACATCTTTCAAAAATACCGGTGAACCGTTCTGGTATGAAACAATTAAACGCTTATACTCCTTGCTTGATTTAAGCTGATCATTGGCATTGATAATAGAAGACTGACGCTTGCCGTCAAAACTTCCTTTAGCTTGATTAACGTTTGCCAGAGCGATGGTGGAACGTAAATCTTCGACGGTTAACCCCAAAGAAGCCAAGGCCTCTGGATTCGCTTGAATGCGTACTGCTGGCCTTTGACCACCGCTGATAGTAACCAGTCCAACCCCGGAAAGCTGCGAAATTTTTTGAGCCAGGCGGGTATCTGCCAAATCCTCAACCTGAGATAACGGCATGGTCTTTGAGGTGAGGCTTAAAGTCAGGATAGGGGCATCTGCAGGGTTGACCTTGCTGTAAACAGGCGGATTCGCCAGATCCGATGGTAATAAATTAGACGCGGCATTAATAGCTGCTTGAACCTCCTGCTCTGCAATATCAATACTAAGGGTCAAAGAAAACTGTAAGGTGATAACCGAACTGCCGCCGGAGCTCGTGGATCGCATTTGATTAAGCCCTGGCATTTGGCCAAATTGACGTTCCAAGGGGGCTGTAATAGCTGTTGAAATAACATCAGGACTTGCTCCAGGATAAAAGGTCACCACCTGGATAACAGGATAATCAACCTGCGGTAATGCGGAAATAGGTAATTGAAAATAAGCAACAATGCCTGCCAGCAAGATAGCCACCATCAATAAGACGGTCGCCACTGGGCGCATAATAAATATGCGGGAGGGGTTCATGGGGTTTCTCCGGAAGATGATGGGCTTAAAGCAGGATCCTGGCGCTTGTGTTTAGGGGCGAGTGTCACCTTACTGCCCTCTTTTAACTTATCAGCACCTTCCACCACGACCACATCACCCGCCGACAAACCATCCTTAATAGCCACATTGTCTTCCTGTGTTGGACCAGGGATAACATCACGCACGGTCACGGTGTTATCCGATTTCACTAGAAAAACAAAACTGCCTTGAGGGCCTTGTTGAAGGGCTGCCACAGGAACCATGACCGCTTCTTTATCAACATCCGCCAGTAAATGGATATTCACAAACTGATTGGGAAATAAGGCTGAATCCTTATTATCAAAAACGGCCTTTAATTTTACAGTGCCTGTTGTTGGATCAATCTGGCTGTCTACCGCGGACAAATATCCATCTGCTATTTTCTTACTATCTTCCCTATTAAAAGCCTCAACGGACAATTTTTGACCAGCCTTATATTTACTCAATACCTGAGGAAGATTGTCTTCTGGAAGGGCAAAGACCACGGTTATTGGTTGCAAACGCGTAATAACCGCTAAGCCTGTGGTATCACTGGTGGAAACAATATTGCCTTCATCTTCAAGGCGCAGACCAATTTGTCCATCAATGGGTGCTGTCACATGGGAATAAGTCCATTGTAATTGAGCATTATTGACCTGAGACTCATCCACCTTAACAGTGCCTTGGTACTGCGCTACCAAGGCAGCCTGGGTGTCTAATTGCTGCTTAGGAATAGCATCTTGAGACCATAAGGTTTTGTAGCGGGCAAGGTTTAATTGAGCATCACTCAAAAGGGCCCGGTCATGGGCCAGTTGACCTTGCGCCAAAGCCAATTGAATCTTAAAAGGCCGCTCGTCAATCTGGGCTAAAAGATCTCCTTTTTTAACAATCTGACCTTCATTAAAAAATACCTTTATTAACGGGCCACCTACTTGATATTTAACAGTGACCGTATTAAGGGCAGTCACTGTGCCTAAACCATTCAAATAAATACTAACATCACCTGTTTTTGCGGTTGCTGTCACAATGGGAGAATCAGCAGGCATGCGGCCACCTGGAGCTTTACCCCAACCCGTTGACGCCCCCCCTGGCGCTTGAGCTTCCGGTAAAACAGGCTTGGGATTCTTAAAGAATAATTGATAACCCAAAAAACCAACGGCAATCATGACAATCACTACGCCCCAACGAAAAACCCTTTGCGTATGCCAACTCACCTGTGCTTGTTTGCCTTTTGCCGTTTCTTTTTTCAGATTATCTTGAGGGGTCATCTTTGTTTTTATGAACTTTGATTATTTCCCACAGGAGGCTTCTGCCTCAATGATTTTTGCATTTGTTTCCATTGGGACAACTGAGCCGCACTTAAAACCTGACCTAATTCTTGGGCCTCGTCTAACCTTAATTGTTTCATTTCACCTTTAATTTTATCTTTATCATTCGTCCCGTCTTCCATGCTTGATTTTAATTCTTCACGTTTAGATAAAAATTTCTCGATGATGGGCTTGACTGCTGTCATCTGGTCCTGAGTCAAATGCAGCTTCACTTGCATCTTAGAGACAATTTCATCCGCACTTATGACTCTATCTTGGGCAAAGCAAGGGGTGATCATCAGAATAAACCCGAAGATAAACAAAAATATCTTTTTCATAGTAATAGTATATTCTCCTTTACTCATCAATAAACTTTTATTCTAAATATTTTAAGGTGTTAGGGGCGGACACAAGGTCCGCCCCTACACAACAGCCGAATTTATAACAACGTTCTTTTATTTACCATACATGGCTTTTAATTGCGACACCTTGGGAAACTCAGCATAAAATTCGCCTTGAGGCCCCACATAGCCACTTCCTGATTTTTTAACAACAACCGTCTTATACCCGCCTTTATCATCAGGGATATTCACAGGGAAGGTGTCTTGTTCAACAACCACCGATGCTGCGGGTGCTGGAGCAGCCACCACCACAGGTGCAGGTTGGGCTGCCACGACCATAGGCGCTGGCTCGAGCGCAACAACCGGTTGTGGAATCACCCGATATCCATGACGCGTATAAACATAATACACCCCATCATTCACATAATAGGTTTCTCCATTAATCCTCACAGGCTGGAAATCCGGCGGAATGCTGGTCACAACAGCTCCCACAGGAGGGGCAACCACGACATAATCTCCGCCTCCCACATAGGTATAATACAACCCATCATAATAATAATACCTTCTGCCTTCTGCCCAAACCGTAAAGGATCCTGCAGGCAAATAATGCATGCGCATGCCCCAATGGGGATGATCATGCCACCTGTAATAATGATGATGGTCATAATGCTCGCCCACACCAAGCCCTATGGACCAATCCGCGAAAGATAACTGCGGCCAGACGATTAATGCTGCTGTTAAAACTGCTATTGGTAATTTTGACGTAATCCTTTGAACTAACATATGATTCTCCTTCCCTTTCCCTTAAAAAGAACTCCCCCTTCCCCCCTCTTTAATCGCTTTGCAAAGAGGGGGGAATAAAGAATTCCCAGCCTATTCTCTTGGCTCTGGGCCTTTGTCCTCTTGTGCTTTTTCTCCCATTGGACCCTCTCCACGATGAGGTATTCTACAAAACTCTTCTTTCTTTTCTAACCTTCCTTCAAATCTTTTATGCATCATCATCTTTTTTGCTTTTTCCAAGGCCATAAAACCTGCGAATTGCTCTGGCGTCATGATTTTCTTGATTGCCAGTGTTGAGTTTAATTCATTATCAATCATTTGAGACTTGATGGCCTTCAGTTCGGTTTGAAGGGTGTTTATCTTATTCATGTCTGGCAGGGCTTTCACAATTTCTGACTCAAACGCCTGTCTATTAGACTTCAACTGTTCAAAAACAGCTTTCTTTGCTTCCTGTTTCTTTTGATCAATATCTTTAATTTGTTTGACCTGATCTTCACTTAAACCAAGAACATCTCCTAACATCTGCGTCATTCCATGATGACATTCACCTTTTCCAGAAGGAGCAGACTTCATATCATCATCCCCAAAATCCGCATGGACCAAAGGAATGGATAATGCCATAAGAGCGACTGTTATTCCTGCAATTTTTGTTTTGACTGACATAAAACCCTCCTGTTTTAAAGTTGTCTAATAACTGCTCTGTTCATCAACTTAGACAACACAGATATCAAGAAAGTTCCATTATACCCTTTTTTACCATCCGCCACCAAGGGCTTTATATAAATCAATAAGAGCCTCTAAAACACTCAACCTTGCCTTGGCACTGTTTATTTGGGCGGCATAATAATTGGTATCATTAGTCAATACCTCAAGGAAACTGGAACTTCCTCCTTTATAGCGAATCTCGGACAATCTGGCAGCATCCCCAGCCGCCTCAGTCAACAGATCCTGCTGTTGCATCAATTCACGGGTTTTGCGGTACCCCACAAGAGCATCAGAAACTTCCCGAAAAGCTTCTTGAATGGTTTTCCGGTAAAAATGTAAGGCTTCCTGCTGTTGGGCATGAGCCAATTTAACACCCGCGCGATTGCGTCCCGCATTAAAAACAGGCTCTGTCAGGCTTGCGGCCACATCCCAGACACCACTGGGCCCTCTCAAAAGTTTACTCAACGCAAAGCTTTGAAAACCTGCGCTTGCTGTTAAACTGATATCAGGAAAATACGCGCCCTGGGCAACACCAATTTGGGCATTGGCTGCTATTAAGCCTGCCTCAGATTGTCGAATATCTGGACGTCGTAACAGCAATTCTGACGGGAGGCCTGCTGGGACCTCAAGAGGATAAGGCTCTTGGGGCAAGACACCTCCTCGCTCAATAGTATCAGGATTATGACCTAAAAGGACACTGATCAAATTTTCTTGGGATCCAATTTTGCGTTCAATGTCCGGGACATTCAGTGAGGCGGCATAAACCAATTGCTCAGCCTGACGCACATCTAATAAAGAAGAGGCCCCATGATCTGCTAATTCTTTTGTCAATTTTAAATATTGTTCTCTGGCCTTTACTGTTTCCTTTGAAATTTCAAGCTCCAAATCCAATTCCCTTAACTGAAAATAGGCCTTGGCCAGATCCGCAACCAAGGAAATCATCACCTGGCGCTGGGCCCATTCTTGAGCCAAGAGATTGGCTCTTGAAACCTCAATCATCCGCCTATATTTGCCCCAGAAATCCAAGTCCCAGGTCAGTGAACCATTGATTTGTTCATAGCCCCAAGAATACGCCTCGCTCTTGTTTGTTTTCGCATAGCGTTGTCCCACAGGTCCTGCCTGTGCGTTTACTGTTGGCCATTCATAACTCGAAGTAATGTTTAATTGCGATTCTGCTTCAAGCACATGGTCAGCGGCAATCAGTAGATCATTGTTTTGGTTTAAGGCCATGTGTATGAGTTCTTGTAATTTTTTATCCCTAAAAAGATCCCACCACTTTTGCAACCCTATGGAAACCGAAGGTATCTCAAAAGAACCCCGATAATGGGAAGGCAGATCCACTGGCGGCTTTTTATAATTGGGGCCTATCATGCAGCCGGTCAAGAATAGGCCGCAAAATATAAAAATAAATTTTTTTTTCATAAAAAATATTCAGATTTTCTTCTTTGCCGGCCGTTCAATGATAACGAACAATGCTGGAATAATAAAAATAGCCAACAGGGTCGCTGCCAGCATCCCTGCAATCACCACTGTCCCTAAAACTTGACGGGCCACGGACCCTGATCCTGTGGCAAACCATAAAGGTAAACACCCCAGGATAAACGCGAATGAGGTCATAATAATAGGCCTAAGCCTTAAGCGCGCCCCTTCAAGGGCAGCTTCGATCACATCTCGGCCTTTTTCTTTTTCAATTTTGGCAAACTCCACGATTAAAATAGCATTTTTAGCCGAAAGGCCTATTAACATGATAAGGCCTACCTGAGAATAAATATTTAAATCAAAATGCCTCATAAAAAGACCTAAAAAGGCCCCGAAAATCGCAATCGGCACAGAGAGCAAAACAGAAAAAGGCAAGGACCAGCTTTCATAAAGGGCAGCCAGGATCAAGAAAACGACGATGATAGAAAGCGCGAATATAGGCCCTGCTGTGCCCGCCACTGTTTTCTCCTGAAAAGAAAGATCACTGTAATCATAACCCATATTAAGCGGCAGGGTTTCCTTGGCCACCTCTTCAAGGGCTGCCAAGGCCTGGCCTGAACTATACCCAGGAGCCGGAGACCCAATCACTTGAGCTGCACGGTAAAGATTGAAACGGTTGGTGTATTCAACACCAAAAATTTTCTTTAAGGTCACAAGCCCTGCCAAAGGGACCATCTGACCCTTATTATTCCGGACATAAAACTGCTTGATGCTCTCCTCATTTTTCCTGTCCGCACCTTCTGCCTCGACAAACACGTCCCATTGGCGGCCAAAACGGTTAAATTGATTCACAAAAATGCTCCCTAAATAGGCTTGAAGCGTCTGGTAAACATCTGTTATCGCAACCCCTTGTTTTAAAACTTTTTCACGATCCACATCAACGTAGATTTGAGGGACTGTGGCGGAAAACTGGGACGTCACATTCAGAAGCTCTGGCCTTTTTTTACAGGCAGCCAGAAATTTCTTCAAATTCTCATCGAGATATTGAATAGACCCTCCGCTTTTATCCTGAAGCCAAAATGAAAAACCTCCGGAGGTGCCAAGACCGGGAATGGCCGGGGGCAAAATCGCAAAAGACCTGGCCCCTGGTATTTCCACAAAAAGCCTCTTGTTCAGGCCATTGACAATGGCCTCAACCTGCGACTTCTTCGATATGCGCTCATCCCAAGGTTTAAGCATCACAAAAAAGAAGCCATTATAACTGGCTGAGACGCGGGTCAATAAACTAAAACCTGCCACCGTGGTATAACTCTTTATCCCTTCTGTGTGCGCGAGCATCTCCTCCACCTTACGGCAAACAGCATCTGTCCTTTCCAGGGATGAGGTGGCTGGCAGCTGTAAATTCAAGAAAAAGAAACCATAATCCTCATTCGGAATAAAACCCGTCGGTATTTTCAATCCCATGGCCCCATCAACAATGGCAAAACAAGCTAAAACAAGCATGCCTATGAGCGCTTTACGGATAATGCTTAAACTCCACTGACTGTATTTTTGGGT
>JADFXW010000025.1:0-449 GCA_015233375.1 Candidatus Omnitrophota bacterium
GACGAAATAATAGGCAATAATGATGTTTTTCCTTGTTTCTGTGTTCCATTGCAAAATATGTTTAAATAATTCATCCAAAAATATTAAATAATGTTTTCCAGAGGCCCTGGCTTGATTAAAAAAACGTTTCTCTTCATCAAAATTTACTTCCAAACCCCCAGCCTGTCCCTTGACCTTTCCTCGATATTTGGCTTGATATTCTTTATTTTTCTCAAAAATCAAGACTTCTCTATATTTCTTTTCAACATCATCAACTCGCTGTAAACATTCAAAAAATCTTCTGCTTTCCAAAGAGTATTGTCTCAATTGCCCCCTGGCCACGAATTCTTTTACATATTCAGGATTAGCTCTTTGAAGTTCCCTGAGCATAACCATAGCTGTTGCATCCAAACTAATCAAAGGACTCGAGGGACTGTCCCAGACTTTGGCCTCTTTTGTTTTGTCCCATT
>JADFXW010000025.1:646-3606 GCA_015233375.1 Candidatus Omnitrophota bacterium
TCTTGTCCCACAAAACGCTTTCATAATAATCTCCCAGGGCCCTGGCTGCTCTTTGTTTAATCCCGTCACTCATACGTTTAATAAATATAATATTCAAAGGGACTGTCACAGCCACACCCAACACAAATTCTTTTAAATAAGAATAGGCCTCCCATTGATGCCACCATTCCTCGGGCATATAATGTGGCAGGGCAAAGCCTCCTAGCAAAGCCACGGCAATGGCAGAAACTATATGTTCTACTGTTTTATGGGAAACACCCCGATGCATCTGCAATACGGTTTTTCTTAAGCGACCAAATCTTAAACCAGGCCACTGGATTCGCCCTTCTCTGTATTCTTCTAAAATCTGACTAATCATTTTTCTTAAGAAATCAATGGCTTGGCTTAAATATCTTCCTTCCTTTTGATTTAAATGATTAAAATCCAGATCCCTGCTTTTTTCCCTCTGCCCTAAGGGGGCGACCCTTAATGTAATGTATTTGACCAATAAAGGCCTTATCACTTCCATGTCTTGATAAAAACCATTCTTGCTTAAAGCATCGTGCAGAGGCAATAACTCTTGGTCCCAGACGCTTCCTAATTCCATATAATGCTTACATATGGCGCCTTCCAAAGCCGACAAAAACGAGGATAGAAATTGTTCCTTATCAATGTCCTGCCTTTCTAATAATTCCTGATATTTATCTGTTCCTTCTTTAATAATAAGCTTCATGGATGATTGGGGCCTATTGCTTGTCATGGCAGAACTGGCTTGCAAATAAACAGCCACTTCTTCCATATGAGGCCCTTGTGCCTCTCGTAGAAGTTGACTCAAATCAGCTGAACTTATCGTTGTCTTTGTTTTAATATCAACGACTTGGGCAAAACTGGTCTTGCCATCAACACTTACACTCCATCCTCCGGAAAAATACTTACGAGAGATTTTTACATGAGAATCCCTGTCTTCATCTTCCTTAATATAGTTATAGACACCTTTCTGATACGCTTTTAAATACCTCTGATAAATAGCCCAATTATGAGCCGGGTCTTGGTCTATTCCCTTGACCTTAGCTTTATCCACATAAATACGGCCCAGGAGACTTTCCTTGAGCCTCTTTTTAAACCAGGTAGCCAATATCAAAGAATTATTAATCTGCCTTAAAGGTGCAAAGTTTTTGCCTTCGTTGACCTCTTTGGTTAATGCAGGGATGACGATTTGGCGGATGATATTAGAACTCCCCCTAACCCCCTCTTTATGAAAAAGAGGGGGAATCATATTTCTTTCCCCCTCTTTAGTTAAAGAGGGGGTTAGGGGGAGTTGTTTTTGTAACGCCAAATAATCTTCTTCTAACATGACCTTCAAATGACTTTTGATGACAAAAGCGGTATTCCCATTTTCATACACCGAGGCCTTATCAGGAATGATCCATACCTTGTTAAAGGTATTGACCGGAATATCCGTTGTCCCAAACTTCCTATAAGATTCCAAATAAACCCTTTTCCAAAATCCTTTGCCCAGTTGGCCTTCAGGATAAAGCAACGATGCTGTTATCTGCTTTAAAATATAATCCTCTGCCAAGACATCTCTGCCCATTTCAGTCCGGCCAAAACTTTTTGGAATAATCCTGTCTTTTTCATAGGGTGAGAGGTTTACCCATAAATCTTTTTCCGGGATTGTCAGGCTCGCCAGGAAATATTTGATTAGCTTGGAGGCTTCCATACGTAAGGGCTGACCTTGTGTCGGCCCCTGATTTCGGGCGGACATAAAGTCCGCCCCTGCATCCATAATAAAATCAAATTGAAAAGGATTTTCAGGATGGATGGTAATGCCTTTAATAATCGCTGGCTCAAAAGGGGGGCTTAAAACTACCCTTGCCCCTGGCATTGGCAGGAATATCTCTTGGGCCTTGAGGCAAGACAAAGAAGCATCCATGGTCCCAAGAAATGCTATAATCAAGACCACCACAAAAATCTTCTTAAGCCTTCCTATAAGGCGAATATAATCAACAGTCCTCATATGGATTATCACTCTAAATCAAGTATGTCTGATGAATGGAGAAAATCAAGGGCTTACAGCCAATTTGCAGAAAACGCTTCCTTAAGATTTCTTCGTCGAGGAATGATCATGAGATTAAAAAAATAAGGAAATATTTTATTAATTATTTCCGGATTACCAATCAACGGGATAATAATCTTTGAGGAATTTGCCGCACCAGTGGGTACCGGTCAAGATGCCGTGAAAAAAGGGATCACAAACCCGGGCAGCGCCATCCACTATATCCAAGGGCGGCTCAAAATCATGGTCTTCCTGTTTTCGTTGTGAAAAATGAGCAGGGTCTTCATCTGTGACCCATCCGGTATCAACGGCATTCATATAAATCCCAAACCTTACCAAATCCCATGCTGAGGTGTGGGTCAGCATATTAAGGGCGGCTTTGGCCATGTTGGTGTGTGGATGACGATCGGTCTTTGTAAAACGATGGAATTTGCCTTCCATGGCAGAAACATTCACGATATGTTTCTTGCCCGTATTTTCCCGTTTCATCATGGTTGAAAGTTTATTACATAATACAAAGGGGGCGATGGCATTGACCAGCTGAAGCTCTATCATCTCTGCCGTCGGGATTTCTCCAAGCCCCAGACGCCAACTATTCATTGTCCGCAAGTCCTTTTGCTGTAAATCAGCGTCTAGCTCACCCTTTGGGAAAGCCTTTGGCAGATCCAGCGTATGGTCATGGGTATACGGAATTTGCGAAAGCCGGGCTGAAGCGCTAATGCCAATGCCAGGGGTTGTGGTATGCCACGCTAATCCAACGACATTTTTTCCTGCCAAAGTATCAGGCCTCAACTGATGCTGACAGGCTTGATAATTTTTTAGAAGTCCCTGGGCCTCAGGCGGCAAATCAGAAAAAGCGCGTAATTCGTTTTCCATTAAATGCGCATAAAATCCTGGTGGCCTCCTGACTGTCTGGGCCGCATTA
>JADFXW010000025.1:3624-13812 GCA_015233375.1 Candidatus Omnitrophota bacterium
TGATATTTTTTAGCCACAAAATCACAAAAAAGTTCCACACTGGGCGTATGCCTTAAATCCAACCCATAAATATCAAGCCTGGTCTTCCATTGATTAAAATCAGCCTCCCGGCTATAACGCAGGGCTGAATCCACAGGAAACCGCGTGGTTGCGATCACATGCGCCCCTGCCCGCAACATCATCAAGGAGGCTTGATATCCTATCTTTAAACGTGAACCTGTGATAATAGCCACCTGGCCTGCCAAAGAGGCTGTTTGAAAACGCTTAGCGTAATTAAACTCCGCGCACTTCGGACACATGGCATCATAAAAAAAATGGACCTTCGTGAATTCACTCTTACAAATATAACAAGCACGAGGATTGATTAACTCTACCTCTTGGAAAGCACTCTCTTTATCTTTAAAAACAATGGCTTGAGGCGCCACAAAAATAGAAGCCCGACGGGCCTCACGGATACCGGTTTTCTTGGTAATCGATCGTTCATGATGAACGATACGCTGCTTTTTCAGGCGTATCCTGTCTTTCTTTCTTTTGCGCACCTCATCACGTTCTGGACGAGAAATAGCACCAGCACTTTTAAGAAGAGCTATTCTTTGCTCTTTACTTAAGTGGGCAAGCTCCACACTATTGGCTGCCAGATTTTCAAGCGTATGGATGCATTTCTGGATCTCTTCTTGAGAATATTGGGGGACAGGGATTTCGGTCATTTCGAATAAGAATAATAAATCTTCAAATGATCCTTCAAGGTCTTGACATCAATCTGGCCTGAGGCGGTGGGTTTATTTAAGAAAGCATATGTATAAAGACTTCCTATCCCAGGAAAAACTAACCGTGATAGAGCACCTAATTCGCCCAAACACATCGTGATAAGGCCTCGTTTTTTATAACAACGGGTAAAATCCAACATCCTCATCACATCCTCCATGGAATTGGCGCGGGCGGCGATTTTAAGGATGTCTGCGTCTTTAGCTTTCTTGACATAAGAAACCAAACTCTTTGGCGTATCTTGCAAATGATGGATTGAGGCAATCACCTTGACTTTTTGTTTCTTGGCCTGTGCGATGACCTTCTTGTATAACGGCGAGCTTAATTCAATGTCCACCATATCGACAAAGGGCAAGGCCTTCTCGATAATCTCTTCTTTTAGTTGATTAGAAAATATTTTAACGGCACCCTCTTTTTTATCATTGCGCAGGGTCAGCAATAAAGGGGTTTTTAATAAACGGCGGTTTTGAATTTGATTGATAATATAGGTTGAGTCTAATTTTTTAAATAAATCGGCACGCAACTCAAGTAAACCAACGCCCAAATCCTTGATTTGGGCGTTGGTTTCTTGGTCTGTGACAACAAGAGCAATGCGAGAATTAATATTTATCATTTATTATATCACCGCTTCAGCTTCTTTAGAGGCCATGTCCAAGAAGGACTTGATACGCCTCGATCTGGTCGGATGACGCAGCTTGCGCAGGGCCTTAGACTCAATCTGCCGCACGCGCTCACGGGTGACATTAAACTCAGCCCCAACCTCTTCCAAGGTGCGGCTGGTGCCATCGACAATCCCAAAACGCAGCTCCAAAATCTTTCTTTCCCGATCATCCAAGGTGCCTAGCACCGACGTGATTTCTTCCTTGAGCATGGAATGCAAGGTCGCGTTAGCCGGAGAAACAGCTTTTTTATCCTCGATAAAATCACCAAAATGCGTGTCTCCCTCATCACCTATCGGCGTCTGCAAGGAAATAGGTACCTGGGAAATCTTCAAGATTTCTTTGACCTTGGTCACCGGCAAGCGCATTTCCTTGGCGATTTCCGGGGCAGATGGCTCACGGCCATATTCCTGAACAAATACCCTGGAAACGCGGATGATTTTGTTTATCGTCTCGGTCATATGCACAGGGATACGGATGGTACGGGCCTGATCCGCAATGGAACGGGTTATCGCCTGCCTGATCCACCAGGTGGCATAGGTTGAAAACTTATAACCGCGCTTGTATTCAAATTTCTCCACCGCACGGATTAAACCCATGTTCCCTTCCTGGATCAAATCCAGGAAAGACAGCCCGCGATTAATATATTTCTTGGCAATGGAAACCACCAAACGCAAGTTTGCCTCAACCAGTAATTTCTTGGCCTTGTTAAAACGAGACTGCCTGGTCTTTATTTCGCGCAACTGGTCCTTGACCTTTTCTACCGGCTCGCCTAACTCTTTTTGTAAATTGGTCAATTGTTTTTTAAACTCAGGCGCATTCAAAGGTAATTTCTTGACCTTGAGGTGACGGGCCACCCGCTCAATGCTGGCCACTAATTCGGAAATCTTGGTCACAATTTCCTCATTAATGGTTGAGGTCAATTTAAATTCGGCAATAGATTTAGCAGAGATATCACTGCCAACCCTGGTATGACGCACATGTTCCAGGATTTTGGCCAAATCTTTCATCAAACGGCCACGGCGTTCTAACTCATCCTTGATAACGTCTTCGGCATTTATCTCATCCCGTAAAACCTGATTGATAATAGACAAGGCTTCTTTCCTGGCATAATACGTCTTAAACAAGGCTTCCGCAAAACGCAATTCCGCTTCCTCAATACGACGGGCCAAGGACAATTCTTCCTCACGCGTCAACAAAGGGATGGACCCCATTTGCTTTAAATACATCTTAACCGGATCATCCAAGGGAATGAATTTGTCAGAATAAACATCATCTTCTTTGTTTTCCTCACGAAGACGCCTGACCTGTTGCTCACGGCTTTCTTCAGCCGCCTCTTCAATCACAGGGGTCTCTTCTCCTGAATCCACGACCTTGATGTCCTGTCCATCCAGCACATCAAAAACCTGATCAATGTCCTCGGATGAATCAATGGCGTCAGACAAGGTTTCGTTAACGTCCTCATAGGTCAAAAAGCCTTTCTTTTTCCCTAAGGTGACAAGCTTGTCTAAATCGCCTTGTAAATCTTTTTCTTTGACTGGTTCTTTCATAATATCCTTTATTTTAAACCCCACTTCTTTTTAATAATTGGTTGAATTCTCCTTTTAACTGATCTAATTCTTCCTTTTTCCCTGCTCTCTCAGCCTGCCGTATAGCTTCCATCAAACGGGTCCTGGCCTCTTTTTGTTGGTCTTTTTGCAACTTCGCGATGCAATCCATAAAAACCCGGGCTGTATCTCCTAATTCCTCGTCATCAATACTA
Organism: Candidatus Omnitrophota bacterium; assembly: GCA_015233375.1. Lineage (GTDB taxonomy): Bacteria > Omnitrophota > Gorgyraeia > Zapsychrales > Fredricksoniimonadaceae > JABDGZ01. Next base: position 6,811 of record JADFXW010000025.1, read on the forward strand.
ACAAGCCGAGTCATGAAACCTTGTAAAGTCTCATCCTTAATCCTGATTAATAAAGAGCTCACAGACCATTCTTCTTTCGCATCAACCTTGGCCCAAATCTCCTCGACAATAGTCCTGACTGGACCCTCTGAAAAATTTTCAGGTCCTATCTTGTCTTTGGCCGCCATAACCCAGGCGGGGTCTTTCAAGAACAAGGACAACAATAATTCTTGGGCACTGCGCCCAAAACCAACCACCCTTCTTTGGGTTTCCTCTATGTTGGTGTCCTTGCCTGAAACAACCGTCTTGATGCCCTGTTTGGCCAGGATGTTTTCAGGCACATTTAACTTCCGGGCCAAATCCTTGGTCAATTCATATTTGGCCACTTCCGTCTTAAAACGGTTTATGGTGGCCAACAGTTCTTGGCTTATCCTGGACTTGCCTTCCACACTTAACGGATCATGTTGCTTGGAAAGCCAATTGAACTTAAAATCCAAAAGCGGCTGGGCATTCTCTATCCGTTTTTTAAAAGCCTCTAGCCCCTCTTGACGGATAAATGAATCTGGGTCTTCTCCCTCTGCAAGGGCTGCTACCCGCACATTCATGCCTTCATCAATCAACATATCCAGACTTCGTATCATGGCTGCCTGGCCTGCCGCATCCGCGTCATAGAGCATCACCACATTTGAGGTGTACCGGCGTATTAACCGGATCTGTTCAACCGTCAATGCTGTCCCTAGTGACGCCGAAATATTCTCAACACCATGGATGTAGGGCATGATCATATCCATATAGCCCTCCACCACAATTATCTTGTCCATCTGGCCTATCACCTGCCTGGCTCGATTCAAGCCAAACATATGCTGGCCTTTGGTGTAGATGGCTGTCTCTGGGGAATTAATATATTTTGCCCCTTGTTCTTCAGACAGCGCCCGCGCGCCAAAAGCGACACAACGGTTTTGAACATCGCTAATCGGAAACACGATGCGGTTTCGGAAACGGTCATAAAAACCATTTTTTCCTTCTCGAGCAATGATCAAACCTGCGGCCAATACGCGTTCTTCTGGATAGCCGTGTGACTTTAAATATTTTAAAAGAGCATCCCACTCATTGGGCGCAAAGCCCAATTGAAATTTCTTGACTGTTTCTAAATCAACGCCTCTTTCTTTAAGATAATCACGTCCTCTTTTTGCTTCTTCTGTCCTGTCCTTAAGCAATAAATCGTGGAAAAAACCCGCGGCCAGATTATTTATCTTAAAAATATCTTCGCGTATTTGACGCGAAGGGCTTGACGTATATTGTTCCTCCTCAGGTATAACAACCCCTGCTTTATTTGCCAAAAATCTCACCGCCTCAGGAAATTCTAAATGTTCCTGGCGCATCAGAAAACCAAAAACATCACCGCCAACCCCGCATCCAAAACAATGAAAAATCTGCTTGTCTGGATTCACCACAAAAGAAGGCGTCTTTTCATGATGAAACGGGCAACACGCTTTAAAATTATGCCCTGCCTTCTTTAAAACTGTATACTGGCCAATGATCTCAACAATATCACTACGCCCTACTACCTGATTAATAACATCCTGTGGGATCAAGCCCATAATTCAATCACACCGACTTAACGCGCCTTAAGGCTGTAAAACCTTGTTGACTTGCGTGTTGTACTCTTCGCCTGCCAAAAATTTGTTGACCAAATGATGAAACAAATAATCATATGTCTTTGGCGCCGTGTGTCCAAGGACTTGAAAACCATAAGAACGAAATGTCATCTTTGTCAAACTCTCATGACGCACCAACAAAAGCGAGAAAATCGCTAAACTACAAACCAAAATACTGCGTAAAGCGGCCACGATACCACCCGCATATTTATCAAATCCCTTATGAATGGTCTCTGCCTTAAACAAAAGACCCATCCCATCACCAAAAAATTTGAAAAAAACAGCCACTAAAACCCAAATATCCACAAACATCAATACTTCCCAATATTTCCATGAAAAATTTGTTTTCTCACTGACCCACACCGCTAAAAAACTATAATAATGAAAGGCAAGGATAACAGCCACTACGGTCCCTAAAGACTTAAAAAATTCAGATAAAAAGCCGTTTTTCACACCCACAAAGACCATGCGCACAAATAAAAAAACAAGCCCAACATCAACCCAATCAATATTTTTTAGAAAATGTATAATCATATTTTTCCCTATCAATAGACTACTTGATGCGAAAGTATAACATTCCAAATAGGGGCTGTCAAGTAAACGCTTCCCCCTTGTCAGTAATATAAACGTTTGATAATAATTGAGTTATAGTTCGAATAAAATATTAAATTCATGCAGCCAGGGCTGGAGCCATATTCTCCTCTGCGGAATCTTTGAGGGCAGGCTGTTGCGGCTTGTGTTCATTGAATTTAACAGAGACGATACTTGATACCCCGCGTTCTTGCATGGTTACGCCATACATGATATCCGCTGCTGCCATGGTTGTTTTATTATGGGTAATCACGATAAACTGGGCAATTTTGGCAAATTCCTTTAACATCAGGGTAAAGCGGCCAACATTAGACTCATCCAATGCAGCATCAATCTCATCCAGAACACAGAAAGGACTTGGATTGACCTTAAAAACACCAAAAATAAGGGCAATGGCTGTTAAGGTTTTCTCGCCACCTGACATAAGGCTTATATTTTGGAGCTTCTTGCCTGGAGGCCTGGCCACAATATCAATACCACATTCAAGCGCATTCTCTGGATCCATAAGAATCAACTGCGCCTCGCCGCCTCCAAATAACATCCGAAAATATATCTTAAATTCTTCGTTGACCTTGGTAAAGGTCTCCGTAAACATCTGACGCGTGGTACGATTTATCTTCTGAATTGTTGATAAAAGCCCTTCGCGGGCTGTTAACAAATCACTCTGCTGTTTGGTCAAGAATTCAAAACGGCCTTTGAGCTCTTCAAATTCTTCAATAGCAACCAAATTGACCGCGCCATAGGACTCGCAACGTTTTTTGAGTCTTTCAATTTCCACGGTCAGCTCTTCAATATTAAGCTCTGGCGCCATGGGTTGGGGAACAACTGTTTGAGGCTGGAGGAGGGTTGATAAATTTTGCCCCTCAGGCTGGACTTCCGTCGATAAAGCTGGAGCCTCAACAGGCGCCTGAACCTGGACTTGATCCACATCTATCTTATAAGCCTGCAATAATCTCTCTTTTAAGGAACGTTCATCAAATTGCACTTCCTGCTGGCGCATCTGCTGATTATGCATCTGTGTCTTGATACGAACCAACTCATCCTCAACGCCTCGAATCCCGCTTTTTACGGCATTCAAGCGCCTGGACATTTCTTCTTTTTTGGCAAGTTCTTCATTTAACACCAGCGCTAACGCGCTTTTTTTCTTTCCTAATTCTTCGATAGCGCCTTTCAACAAAACACTTTCTTCACCAAGCTTAATACGTTTGGCTTCCAATTCAACAGTCTGGGACTCAAAACGATTAATGTCTGTCAAATCCCTATCAAGGTTTTGACTATGCAGGCTTAAGGCATCCTCAAATCCTTTTCGTTTATCCGTTAATGACAAGAGCTCTGTCTCTAATTGGGCCACTTCAATATTGAATTTTTCGCGCTCTTGGGCCTGAGAGGCAATCACATCCTCCTTGACCTTAATATCTTCCTGGCAACGGGTTATCTGACCGCCCATACCTTGTAAATTAGCAGAAATCTCTGTCTCCTGCACTTTGAGTTCTGCAAGCCTCGCTTCAACCTGGGCAGATTCAGAGACAAGAACATCCAGCTCACCGGCTAATTTCCCATACGTCTCTTCCAGGTGATGCCGTTTTGCTTCCAAAACTGAGAATTTCTTTTCTTCTTCTTGAATATCCTTTAAAAGAATATCTAAGGCCGATGTCTTGGCTTTACGATCCTGATCTAAATCAATTTTACATTGATGTTCCTTGTCCAGCCTTTGATGGAGAACGAGAATTCGATCATCTAAATATTGGAGATCTAACTCCACATATTTTGTTTCATAGGTGATTTCATAAAGTTCAGGGGCCTCCACGGTGGCTGGGATGACCTTTATCTCTTTAATTTTTCCGATGATTCCTGTTTGCTTGTCCGCTGGCCTCACGGAGGCAATAAATTTACCTTCCACCACTGGATCTGGAATATCCTGATACTGTGTGTGCATCTTCTGGATAAACTCTTTTTGGGACAAAAGGAAGATATGGTTCTTCTCTAAATCATTAATGAGCTTCTCTTGAGAATCCAACGTGGCCTTGATTTGTTCTAATTCTTGCTTCTTTAAATCCGCCTCTGTTTGCTTTTGTTTTAACTGAGACTCAACCTGTACCAGCGCACCATTCACCGCTTCCGTTAATTCCCTGGCCTGGGTTTTTTCATCATGAATCTTAGAATTCTCCTTTTCAAGACGCGTTCTTTTGGCCAAGGCTTCCATCGTATGCTTCATATTTTCCGTCAATTGGTTCTTAAACCGCATCTCTGAGCTTCTAAGCCCTAAAATCTCATCCTCAATGGTCCTAATGGACGCCTTAGCCTCCTCGATAGCATACAGAATTTTAACAACATCATTACGCTTCTCATGCAAGCGCTGTTGCAGTTGAGAAACATTGCTGACTAAACCGGACAGGGCCCCTTTCATTTCTTCAATTTTGGCTTGATGGACCACACACCTGGACATCGCGGCCTCTTTGTCAGCCACTAAACGTTGGCAGGTCTCTTCCATAGATCCTTGGCGCTCTTCATTAAAACTGATTTGGCGCGTATGCATCATGACTTCATTATCTAAATGAATGTCCTGGGCCTTAAACTCATTTATCTTCTCATCCATCTCTTGAAGCCCTGCGGTCTCATTTTCAATCCGGTTGTTGAGATCCTGCAATTGGGCTGTTAACTCCACTTCTTGGGCTTGAAGAAGACCAATGGCCCCCTCAAGACCTTTTTTCTCCTCGTTAAAATGCAGCAATTGATGGTGGGCCAAAATCAACTCATAATTCTTAAGGACCTCAAACTCTTCTTTATAGCGCTGGGCCTTCTTGGCCTGACGTTCAATAGTGGCTATTTGGCGTTTGACCTCCACCACAATATCATTGACCCGCAATAAATTATTTTGGGTGTCATCCAGTTTTGACAAGGCTTCTTTTTTCTGGGCCTTATACTTGGTGATGCCTGCTGCTTCATCAAATATTTGACGGCGATCATCAGGCTTGGCAGAGACAACGAGATCCACCTTGCCCTGCTGAATGAGCGAATAGGCCTCCGCACCCACACCGGTGCCTAAAAAAAGCTCCACAATGTCTTTGAGGCGGCTGGTATTTTTATTGATTAAATATTCACTTTCACCGGAACGGAAAAGCCGACGGGTAATAATCACTTCATCCTGATCAATAGACAAGACACGCTTTTCATTGGAAAAGGTGAGGCTGACTTCAGCAAAGCCAAGCGGGGCTTTTTGGTCCGTCCCATTAAAGATAACATCTTCCATGGATGAGCCGCGCAGCTCCTTAACGCTTTGCTCCCCTAAAACCCAACGGATAGCATCAAAGACATTGCTTTTTCCACAACCATTGGGACCCACAATAGCAGAAATCCCTGGCTGAAACTCAAGCACTGTCTTCTGGGCAAAGGACTTAAACCCGAATATTTCTAATCGTCTAAAATACATATCATCATTTTATAACATCTGTTAAAGGTGCCTGTCAACGCAAAGATTATTTTTTTTGCAAATTTCACCAAACTTCTTTGCGCTTTCACGAACAGTTCTGTGGGCTGTCTTATAATCAATCTCAATAAGCCCAAATCTGGGACGAAACCCGTACGCCCACTCGAAGTTATCCATTAAAGACCAATACAAATACCCAATAACAGGGACCCCTTGTTGTATGGCCAAATGGACATTTTCAAGATGACTTTGGATAAATTCCCAACGCTGATTATCATCATCCGTACAAATGCCATTTTCCGATATAAGGACCGGAACATTATACTTCTTCAAACTCACCAAAACCTGCAAAAGGCCTTCAGGATAAATTCCCCATCCTAATGAATTCGTTCTTAAAAGATGATGATTGTCCTTGCAGGTTTCCATTAATAAATCCCCAATCCACCAACTATGCGCATGAACCAAGTGCCTAGAATAATAGTTAACCCCAATAAAATCAAGACTTTTATTCCGTGCTAAATAATCCAACAGTTGTAAATTATAAAGTTGCGCTCGTAAAGCTGCCGCAAAACGATTAACAAGCCTCGTATCACACGCCGCCACGGCTTGCATATGGTGAGCGATACCCACCGCAGGTTTTTTCCAATTTAATTCCTGGTAAATCTGATGAATACGCTGGTAGGCCTTCACATGCGCTTCATTTAAATGCCTATAAACCGTCATCATTTGCAAAAACGATCTTTTTTGGGGCGGCCACATGCCCCAAAGATAGGCATGAGAAAAATAAACCGTGGGCTCATTAATCGTAAACCAATAACGAACATCTGTACCTAAAGCCCTGACAACAAACTCACAATACCTTACAAATCGGCTGATACAACGCTTATTCACCCAACCTCCAGAAGCGGCAAACCATATAGGGTTGGTAAAATGATGTAAGGTGACCATGGGTTCTATGCCACGGGCACGCAAGGCCTTGATGACCTTGACATAATGATTCACGGCTTCATCGGAAAAGAGGCCTTCTTGAGGCTCAATACGGCTCCATTCGATGGATAGGCGATGGGCGTTATGGTTTAACCCCTTGACTAAGTCAAAATCTGTTTCATATAATTCATAGTGCCTGCAAGCATCGCCAGATGGTTCTTTGCCAGCCCGAGGCTCCCATTGCCACCAATCAGCATTATTATTACACCCTTCCACTTGATAGGAAGAGGTGGCTGCACCCCAATAAAAGTTTTTAGGAAATTCCATTTTAAATTTATTTAGAATCTTTAAGTATTAACTTGCCCATACCAATTAATATCATTTTTAGATGCTCAAATACGGTTTCTGGTTTGCATGGCT
>JADFXW010000025.1:13837-14412 GCA_015233375.1 Candidatus Omnitrophota bacterium
TGGATATAATCTTTGACACCAAATTCAGCAGCCTTTGATGCCACCTCCGAACTAGACCAGGCACTGATAAGAACAACCCTGGCTTCAGGACAGGATTCCCTTATTTCTGACAAAATATCAAGGCCACTTTTACCCGGCATTCTCACATCCAACAGAATAACATCTGGTTTATATTCATTGACCTGCTTTATCGCTTCTTCACCAGAATAAGCCAAATCAATATCCGCTTCAATCCGCGATGCAAAATATTTCTTTAAAGCTGGAGGAATATCTGGCTCATCATCCACCAACAACAGCCTCGGGCGTTGCATATGCCCGCCCTGCTCCAAAACCGTTTTTATCTTGCCTACCACAACCTCATCTCTCAGATAATTACGGCTAAATGGCTTGTGGATAAATTCCGATGCCCCTAATTCACGAGCCTTCTCTTCAATGGTTTTATCTTTATCTTCCAGGGCGGTAATCATGATGACAATACATTCTGGGTCGATTTCCTTGAATTCTTTAAGTAAATCTAAACCGCTTTTGTCCGGTAGTTTAATATCAAGGAATATTATTTTCGGTCTTTCCTTCTT
>JADFXW010000026.1:0-6612 GCA_015233375.1 Candidatus Omnitrophota bacterium
CAATTTGATTTTCTTATTCATAAAGGCCAAGAGAATATAAATGGGAACCTGAAAGAGGAAGAATATAAAAAGTTAGTGAAATACTTCCTGGCTTCTTTAACCATTCCGGACAAGGACCAATGGGTCAATTTGTCACCTTATGAAAAAAGCCGTGTTATTGAGAATAATTTTGGACGAACAGAGATGGGCCGGGATTTGTTGGCAGAGGACTATGTTTTAAAGCAAATCACCTCAAGCTTGATGTATCCAGAGGATGGGCTTGGCAAGCTCTTTTGGAATAAGGTATATGAGAGGGCCTGGAATGAATTTCATCAGACAGGGGTGCCTGTTAATACCTTTAATAAGGTATGGATAGTGCCGGATAAGGCGGTTGTGTATGAGAGTGGGGATACGGTTTATATCTTGCAGAGTCATTTAAAGGTGATGTTAGAAGAGGATTATTTGGCTATGAGTAAAAACCCAATGCTGACCAGGGGACATGTCCCGTTTTTAAGGGACGTGTCCCCAAGCACGTTGCCAAGCGAAGTCGCATTGAATATGAAAGCATCCCAGGGAAATCACCGCCTGCCCAACAAAGACATCAGCGCCCTTGGCTCTAAAGTTATCCGTGAGGTCATTCTTCCTGAGCTTGAGCGGGAGGTTAATGAAGGGAAGAATTTTGCGAGGTTACGTCAGATTTATAGCGCGATGATATTAGCGGTTTGGTTTAAGAAAGCCTTAAAGCAGTCCTTATTAGGCCAGATTTATGCGGATAAGGCCAAGGTCAAAGGGGTTTTGCATGATAACCCCGAAGCTAATGAGGTCATTTATCAGAATTATTTGAAGGCGTTTAAAAAGGGTGTTTATAACTATATCAAAGATGATTATGACCGCTATGCTCAACAGACGATCCCAAGAAGGTATTTTTCTGGCGGGTTTGTGATAAACGATGCCATGTTAACAATTCTTGGGCCTAAGAGTATTTCTAATAACGCCATGTTGTTTTCCAGTGTTGAAGGGCAGGTGGCTGCGGGATATATTGATCAAGCAAAAGTGGATTTGGTGACACAGCACGAAGATACAAGACGTGTGACAAAATCAAGAGGTTTGGCCATACATATGCTCCTTTTGATAGCCAGTTTTGGTCTTGCATTAAATTTAAATCCGTCAGGCATGCTCAAGGCTGAAAAGAAATTTAATCAGGACACTTTAGCAGGTCAAGTTTCTCTGGTAATGGAACATGGCCAACCTCAAAATGCCCCCACTGTGTTACAGAAAGGACAGTATATTCGTGAATTAGCACTCTTACGAGAAAGGGTCCAAACCAGTAGACAAGAGGCTAATCGTAAATTACAAGAAGTAAATAAATATCCGCTAGAAGTTCTTCGTATCACTACTGGGCAAAAAAAGGCTTTAATACATGCTGTGGAACGATTAAACAGGATAGGCAAAAGAATAATGAATTTAGTTGATGCAAGGCTTGATCCTGAGCCATCTTTGGCCTTGAGGCAATTGCAAGAAATGGATAAACTTCAGAGGGACTATGCCAACGCTGATCATGCTTTTTTAGTTATATTCCATCAATACATTAGTCCAGTTTCTCCAGAACCTGATTTTATTGACATCCATGATACTGTTATGTCACCAGCTGATTATAACGTGAGAGGCATTAATTGTCTTGTGATTAGGGCAGTTAGGGAACATGAGAGACGGTGGAATTCGCCGGATTTTTTGGCAGCTGAGTTTAAAGAATATTATCATGGGGCTTTATATTCTGTGAGGGATTTCGTGGCAGCTTTAAAGGGCAAAGGAATGGCGATCCCTGAACCTGCCAGAGGAGAGAATATAGCCAAATATTATGTCCGTCAATTAAACAGTCGTGTATTGACGATGAGGATCTTGTGGCAATTTTTCCCTGAATTAGTTTTGACTAAGGAAGAACAAGATATCAAAGGTCGCTGGGACACCTTGAGCCTTAAAGAACGCAAAAGATTTAATCGTGGTATTTTGGAAAGGGCCCTGGCAGGTCTTTGTCCTCAGAAACCAAAACCTGGAATTTTTACTATAGGGCATATGGCTCAACGGATATCTGATGTCACATCCGGGCATTTAGATGGTCAACAGACTGTTTGGGGATTAGTGGCTAAAGGGGTTTTTGAGCAGGTCTCAGATGGGCAGATACGTCTTAATCCGGATTTTTATCAAAAAGAAGGAGATATTCGTTGGGTGACAACAGAGAAATATTTTAAGCCTGTAAGGCGATTGTTGGAGCGCTGCCAAGCGGTTTATGTGGTGGGAGAAAAAGGGACTAATGGGGAACATGTGAAGAAGAGTTCTCATTGGGAGCATGGGGCTGTTGATTATCATTTAGTGGGTGTTCCTGATAAAGAGCAGCAGATTGAGTCATTAAGGGAATTATCAGAAGAAAAGGCTTGGCGTGGATTGGGATCCGAACCTCTTGTCATGCAACGTATTTATGGAACTGTTGTCAAAGGCCCCAATAGCCAGATAAAGCCTGATCATGTGCATGCGGATCAAGATGGTTATTGGAATCTTGATGGGTACAGGGAAAAAGGTTCTCATTTGCCTTTTTATTTTATTAGTGATTGTGAAAACTCGTTTTATCCTGTGGTCTTCTCGTGGACAGCAAGAGTATTATCTTGGAGGGGTTTACATGGTCATGGAAAAAGGGTAAATAGAGTAATGTCGTCTTATGGTGGTATCGATTTTACCGCTTCTCAATTCGACTTGCAAATCAAACGCGACCGCTATGGGGTACCGTTGCCGTTTAGATTTCAAGATTTGGCGAGGTTAAAAAGTATTGATGGTTTTGTCCCTGTCTTGATTAATATTATCACTATCAAGACCTTGCCTTTCCTGGCATAGAAGGTAGAAGGGGCCTGTCCCCTTCCGCTGACGAGTTTGCTGAAAATCTTTTAAATCTAAAGGGTTAGCTATTGATTGGGCTTTAAAAATCCTTTGACAGGGCAGGGGGTTTTAGATAAGATGTTGCCCATGATCAACTGGATAAAAAAGTTATTTAAGAATGTTTACGATCAAGTCCTTGGCCTTTTTTCTAAAGATATTGGCATTGACTTAGGCACTGCAACCACCCTGGTTTATGTCAAAGGTGAAGGGGTGGTGCTTTGTGAACCATCGGTTGTGGCGATTGAAAAAGACACAAACCGAGTGGTGGCTGTTGGGGAAGAAGCCAAGCGCATGTTGGGCCGTACCCCTGGCAGTATTGTGGCCATCCGTCCCATGAAAGACGGCGTCATTTCTGATTTTGAAGTGACTGAGGCTATGTTGAAATATTTTATTAAGAAGGTCCAACCTAATCGTTTTTCTTTTAGGCCAACCATTGTCATTGCTATTCCTTCAGGGATTACACAGGTTGAAAAACGCGCGGTCATTGATTCTGCAGAGCATGCAGGTGCGCGCCATGTTATTTTGATTGAGGAGCCTAAAGCCGCGGCCATTGGTGTTGGTTTGCCGGTCCATGAACCCGCGGGTAACATGATTATTGATATCGGAGGCGGTACGACCGAGTTTGCGGTCATTTCCTTAGGCGGTCTGGTTTATGCAAAATCTATCCGTATCGCCGGCGACGAGATGGATGTGGCTATTATTGAATATTTGAGAAAGACCTATAATTTAATGATAGGGGAGCGTACGGCTGAAGAAATTAAAATCCGTTTAGGGTCTGCGTATCCTTTAGAAGAAGAGTTAAATATGGATGTTCGGGGCCGTGATTTAATTGCAGGTTTGCCCAAGACCATTAACGTGACCTCTGTGGAGGTCCGTGAAGCATTACAAGACCCGGTACAGGCGATCGTAGATGCCTCTAAATCGACCTTGGAACATACCCCTCCTGAACTGGCGGCAGATTTGATAGACCGCGGCATTGTCATGGCGGGCGGAGGTTCTTTGCTTAGAGGTTTGGATAAACGCATTGCTGAAGAAACAGGATTGCCTGTGCATGTGGCTGATGACCCCTTGACCGCGGTTGTTAATGGAACAGGGGCAACCTTGAACATGTCCCCGGTCATGCGCCGTCGTTTTACGGCCCAGGCCAAATTAGATTTCTAAATAAATCGTGTGGCACAAATACATCAAACAAGCCGTTTATACCGGTATCCCTATTGTTTGTTTTCTCATCCTTTTTTTTCATCCCAAAAATTATAAGGCTGAAAGGCTTTTAGATGTAGTGGCAAAGCCGGTAGGATTTTTTCAGACCCCCGTTTTTGAGTTAAAGAAGTTGTTTTTTTATCGGGAAACCTGGGATGATTATATCCGTTATAAAAAGCAAAATGAGATTTTAAAAGCGAAGTTGATGGCCATTACAGAAAATTTGCGAAGGCAAGACCGTTCTTATCGCATTCAAGATTTTAGAGAAAGCCGCCCTTATAATTCAGTCGTGGCTAATGTGATTGGCCGTGATCCGTCTAATTGGAATGCGTCGCTGATTGTTGATAAAGGACAAGAGCAAGGGGTTTTGGCGGGGCAGCCGGTGGTGACTCCTTTAGGGGTGGTGGGCCGGGTTTTTGAAGCAGGGAAAAACACGGCCAAGGTCATCCTATTGTCTGATCCTGGTTTTGCTGTTGCAGCGGTGGTTGAACGTTCCAGGGAAAATGGATTATTGACGGGGACCTTGCAAGGCCAGCTTCGTTTTCAATATTTGACCGAAAAAGCAGATGTGAAGGTGGGGGACAATGTTGTGACCTCAAGGCTTAGTAGGGCGTTTCCCTCCAGTATTTTAATAGGCCAAATCACGGATGTTCTGGCCTCTGTGAATACACATACCGTCGAGTGTTCAGTGACTCCCGCGGTTGATTTGTCAGAATTGGAAGAAGTGATTGTGATTATTAAAGATGAACGCTATTGAAATAAAGAATCTGCATAAGACTTACCCCGGTGGCGTCAAGGCTTTGAAGGGCGTTGATTTAACGGTCCCCAAAGGGGATTTTTTTGCTCTTTTAGGGGCTAATGGTGCCGGGAAAACCACTATTATAGGGATTTTAACAAGCCTTGTGACTAAAACGCACGGTCATGTGGAAGTTTTTGGGCATAATATTGATCATGATTTTGAAGCAGCTAAACGCTGTGTCGGGGTTGTTCCCCAGGAATTTAATTTTTCCATGTTTGAAAAGGTGCAGGACATTGTGGTTAATCAAGCCGGGTATTTTGGTGTGGATTATACAACAGCTTTACGGGAGGCGGAAATTATATTAAAGCGTGTGGGTCTCTGGGAAAAGCGTAATGCCATGGCCAGGACCTTGTCTGGCGGCATGAAGCGAAGGCTGATGATAGCGCGCGGCCTTATTCATCACCCGAGTGTCCTGATTTTAGATGAGCCAACCGCAGGTGTTGATGTTGAGTTGCGTCATGATATGTGGGCCTATTTAAGGGAAATCAATCGTCAGGGTACCACCATTCTTTTGACAACGCATTATTTAGAAGAGGTGGAGCAGATGTGCCGCAACTGCGCCATTATTAAAGAAGGGCAGATTGTTTGTCATGACAGTGTGCGAAAATTGTTGACGAGATTGCCCCAGGATACCTATCGCGTGACTGTCAAAGAAATGCTTTCTTTAGGGGAGGTCTGTTCTTTTAATCCCGTGCAGGTTGATGAACACACCTTGGATATTGAAATCAAAAAAAGGGAAGATTTGAATGATCTGCTCTTGAAATTAGCCAAGACAGGTTTCGTTATTACAGATCTTCATCCTAAAGGTAACCGTTTAGAAAAATTATTTTTAGAGATACTTAAAGCAAATGATTAAACGCGAACATTATATTGCTTTACAAACCATTGTGCGTAAAGAGACGGTCCGGATTGCGCGCATTTGGACCCAGACACTTCTTCCGCCGTTGATAACGCAGACCTTGTATTTTATTATTTTTGGTAAGTTTATTGGTTCCCAAGTGCGCGCCATTAATGGGGTAAGCTACATGGCCTTCATTGTTCCAGGTTTAGTCATGATGGCGGTGATTACTAACACCTATGGCAATGTGGTGGCGTCATTTTATGGATCTAAATTTCAACGTAATATTGAGGAGCTTTTAGTGTCGCCTTGTCCTGATTGGGTCATCATTGCAGGTTATGTTATAGGCGGTCTTGTGCGGGGGATTGTGGTGGGAGTCCTGGTTTTTATCGTGTCCTTGTTTTTTGCCCATCCGGTGGTGACGCATTGGTGGGCGATTATTTTATTTGCTTTATTGAGTTCCGTGGTGTTTTCTTTGGCAGCATTGATTAATGGTTTGTTTGCCCGTAATTTCGATGAGGTGGCTTTTTTTCAAAATTTTATTTTAACCCCTTTCATTTATTTGGGCGGGGTTTTTTATTCCCTCAAAGGGCTTCCAGAGATTTGGCAAAAATTATCGCTTTATAATCCACTGGTGTATACGGTCAATGGTTTTAGGTATGGTTTTTTTGGGTTCTGTGATGTGAATCCTGTTTTTTGTGTTCTTGTTTTACTTGGGTTGACAATGGTGTTAATCGGAGTTAATCTAATTTTGTTTAAAAAAGGGATAGGTTTAAGAAATTAAGGAGGGTTTATATGCGTACAAAAATCTTATTCTTTTCTGTGTTGATGGGTGGGTTACTTGCTTCCATGGGATATGCGGCAGAGA
>JADFXW010000026.1:6681-14097 GCA_015233375.1 Candidatus Omnitrophota bacterium
ATGATAAGTAATGTGACAGGTGGTTTTGATAAGTTGTCAGGTCAAATTATTTATAGTCCTTCTGATTTCAATAAGTCTCAAGCGAATGTGGTGATTGATGTGATGAGTATTAACACCCGAGTTCCTGGACGCGATGCTCATTTGAAAAGTCCTGATTTCTTTGATGCCGCACAATTTCCAGCGATTAGCTTTATAAGCACTCAATTTATTCCTGGTGCTATCATGGGAAAATTGACCATGAAAGGTAAAACTCGCCTCATAACCGTACCAGTTACCATATCTGGTCCCATCAAGGGTATGAGAGGTGAAGAGGTTATAGGCATTACAGGGGCAGTGACTCTTAATCGCCAGGATTGGGGGATTAATTGGAACAAGACCCTGGACAAGGGTGGGTTAGCTGTTGGAAATGAGGTGCTGGTGAATATCAGTATTGAGGCAGACAAGAGTCAAGTTCGGAAATAATTATTTATTTATTTTTACAATAACAGGGATCCTTGTTGATGTTTATCGACGAGGATTTCTTTTTGAAAGCGTTTTCTTAAAGAAGCCCAAGTGGCCTTGTTTTTGATGAATTAGGTGGTATTCTTACAATAGAAGCAGGAGGGAAACCCATGGCCCCATGCAGGGAAAAAATATAGACTCCCTCGCTGTTCCGAAATGGGGCGGAACGGCATCCACAGGGCGGTGATCGAATGATTGCCGCCCGACCTTTTTTATTGTATGAATTCTTGATTGTGATATACTAAAACACTTAGATTATTTGATATGGACGAAAATAAACGTAAAACTACACGATTCTCATTTACCCAGCCTGTGGCTTATAGTCAAGCGGAATCAATCCTTGACGGCAGCCTTGCGGGTAATATTAGTTTAGGCGGGATGTCCCTTAAGGTGCAGTCTTTTATGGCGGTTGGGACTATCTTAGAATTGCAGTTACATTTAAATGGTTTAGCAACGCTTGTTAAGGTACAGGCTGAGGTTGTTCGGATAAGAGAAGCGTTATCAGCGGATTGTTATGAGATAGGCCTTAAATTTATCAGGGATGAAGGATCCATGAGGGCCATCGGCAAATATATTCAAGAACATCATATTAATCAACACAAACAGTAAGGAGAATTATGGCTGAAGCTAATGAAGCCCCAGTAGTCGAAGAAGTCAAGAACTGTCCAACGTGTAAAAAGCCAATGAAGAGAGCCAGGCGTTATTACCGTAATGGCGCTTATTATTGCAATAATAATTGTTTTAAGAAAGCACAAGCGACAGCGAAAGAAAATGCAGGCACGCAATCTGAGGAAAAAGCTGCTGCTTAAAATTTAAGGAGCAAGTGTGACAAAGCCTTCTGGGGCCTTAACAACTCATGAGAAACGCCGCCACCTGCGCCTTGAGTGTCATCTTCCTTTGAGGATATCAAGCGGCGGGAGTGATTTTGAATCCCAGACTAAGAACATAAGCTGTTCAGGGGCTTATTGTCAACTGCCTCAAAGGCTTGAGATAATGACCAAGCTTAAGGTTGTTTTCTCTTTGCCTGCTGTGGCAGAAAGGCAGAAGAAGATTTCATGTCAAGCGGTTGTGGTGCGTGTGCAAGCAGCTTCAGGCGGGGATTATTACGACACGGCCATGTTTTTTAATGATATAGCCCCGCAGGATGCGCATATCATAATGATTTTGTTGAGAGTAAGGTAAAGAGTCATAATCATGGATACGCCAATTAATTTATCAGTGACCCCTATCCAGGCAGTTCTGGCTTTGGCTTTTCAGGTGTGGATAATTGTGTTTCCTATCCTGCTTATCCGCAAAATTAATTATTTAACGGATTTGTTGCACGAGCATCTGGATGAACATCACCCCCAATCCTCAAACTCTTAATATCCCTGTTTTGTATGAAGATGCGGATTGTCTGGTATTTAACAAGCCGTCAGGTCTTCTGGTGATTCCAACGGATAAAAACGAATACCATACCCTGGAAAATTTGGTCAATCAACAGCATAAGGCGGGCGGTATCCAGTTATATCCTGCCCATCGGCTCGACAGAGACACCTCTGGCGTTATCTTGTTTGCTAAAGGCAAGACCAGGCAGCAGCAATACATGGAGTTTTTTAAAGAGAAGAAGGTCAGGAAGAATTATATAGCTTTTGTTCATGGTCGTCTTGAACATTCTTCGGGCAAGATTAAGATTCCTGTTAAAGATTTTCATCAACGCAAGTTTGCGCGGCATCTGCCTGCGCAATCTGCCTTGACGTATTATGAGGTCCAGGACTATTATAAAGACTTCACCCTCGTTAAGGTCATGCCTGTTACAGGCAGGACTAATCAGATCCGTATTCATTTCGCGAAAATTGGACATCCTTTGGTGGGTGAGGATAAGTATGCTTTTCGTCGTGATTTTGCCTTACGTTTCAGGCGGACAGCCTTGCATGCCCTGCGTTTGGAATGGCCACGCCTGACAGGCACAGGGATGATAATAGTAGAAGCGCCTTTGGCCAAAGACATGGCTGATTTTTTAGATAAAATGAAAGGATAATGTCATGAGTTATGAGAATTTAACCCTTAAAGAATGGTGTGATATTTGTCATAGTATCGCTCGAGAAAAAGGTTTTTGGGACAGTAAGCGTAATATGGGCGAGGCCTTGATGCTGATTGTCACTGAATTGGCAGAAGCCATGGAAGGGCATAGGCGCCAGGATGAGGCAAATTTCCGTGAGGAGTTGGCCGATACCTTTATCCGTTTGTTTGATTTGTGCGGAGGGCTTGGGATTGATATCCAGGCGGAAATTGTTAAGAAATGCGAGAAGAATAAGCAGCGTCCGTATAAGCATGGAAAAATATGTTGATATGAGCCATGACAAGTTTATTCTCAAAAGCCGTTTTAAGCCTGTTGAGGATCAACGAAAAGCGATTGATAAAATAACTCAATGGTTAAAAGAAGGGGTGAGCGCTCAAACGCTTTTAGGTGTTACGGGCAGTGGAAAAACTTTTACCATTGCTAATGTCATTCAGAATATCAATCGTCCTGCCCTTGTGATTTCACATAATAAGACCTTGGCAGCCCAGCTTTATAGCGAATTACGGGAATTTTTCCCGCATAACGCGGTTGAATATTTTGTTTCTTACTACGATTATTATCAGCCAGAAGCCTATATCCCGCAAACAGACATGTATATTGAAAAAGATTCTGCTATTAATGATCGCCTTGACAGGTTGCGTTTGGCGGCCACCACCTCTTTGATGTCCAGGCGCGATGTGATTATTGTGGCCAGTGTTTCGTGCATTTATAATCTTGGTTCGCCTGATGATTATCAAAATTATATGGTTGGTCTTCAAGCAGGCCAGAAAATTGACAGGGACAAGGTCCTCTTGCAACTCATTGGCATCCAGTATGAGCGTAATGATTATGATTTCGCTCGCGGTAAGATGCGGGTGCGCGGGGACATTGTGGAGGTGTATCCTGCTTACAGGCAGGATGCCTTAAGGATTGAGTTTTATGACGATCAAATAGAGAAGATAAAACAAATTGATCCTGTCTCAGGCCAGATGATAGCGGCCCTGGATAAATGTTTTATTTATCCGGCAAAGCATTTCTTGGTTTCATCACCAAGGCTTCAAGAATCGCTTAAAGAAATTGAGGATGAGTTGGGTGTGCGCGTGGCAGAATTAGAGGGGCAGGGGAAACTGGTGGAAGTTCAGCGTTTAAAATCCAGGACCCGCTATGATATGGAAATGCTCAAAGAAATAGGCATGTGTAAGGGGATTGAAAACTACTCAAGGGTGCTTTCTGGCAGACCAGCGGGAAGCAGGCCTTTTTGTCTATTAGATTATTTTCCTCAAGATTTTGTTACCGTGATTGATGAAAGTCATGTGACTGTTCCTCAGTTAGGCGGCATGTACGAGGGGGACAGGGCCCGCAAGGAGATGCTGGTTGCTCATGGCTTTAGATTACCTTCCTGTTTAGATAACAGGCCGCTTAAGTTTCATGAATTAGAAAAACTTTTAAAGCAGCGTATTTATGTTTCAGCGACACCAGGGCCTTATGAAAAGAAGGACTCAGCAGGTTTTGTGGTTGAGCAGATTATAAGACCTACGGGTATTGTGGATCCGCCTATTCATGTCAGATCAACTCAAGGACAGGTGGAGGACTTGATTAAGGAATGCCGAAAACGGGCTTTGAATAATGAACGGGTGCTGGTGACCACCTTGACGAAACGGATGTCAGAGGATTTATG
Organism: Candidatus Omnitrophota bacterium; assembly: GCA_015233375.1. Classification (GTDB taxonomy): domain Bacteria; phylum Omnitrophota; class Gorgyraeia; order Zapsychrales; family Fredricksoniimonadaceae; genus JABDGZ01. The sequence continues at coordinate 10,902 of JADFXW010000026.1, forward strand.
CGCCTATGTCCAAGAGGCAGGTTTAAGGGTGAAATATTTACATTCAGACATAGAGACCATTGACCGAACCAGGATTTTACAGGATTTGCGTTTAAGCAAGTTTGATTGCCTGATAGGGGTCAATCTTTTGCGTGAAGGTTTGGACTTGCCTGAAGTTTCATTAGTTGTTATTTTTGACGCGGATAAACAAGGCTTCTTGCGTTCACAGACCTCCTTGATACAGACTGCAGGCAGGGCTGCGCGTAATGTTCATGGAGAGGTTATTATGTATGCGGATAGCGTGTCACCGGCCATGAAGATGGCTATTTTTGAGTGTGAGAGGCGCCGCAAGATTCAGATGGAATTTAATGTGAAGCATCGTATAACACCTGTGACGATTCAGAAGGCCATTAAGTTAGGGATAGAGGAGTTTGCTCAAGTTCAAGATGTGGTGATGGAGGCCAGTGGTCAGACAGAGGAAGAGTTTGCGGCAGCCAAAGAGATTAGTGATTTAGAAGAACAGATGGAAAAAGCAGCGCGGAATTTAGAGTTTGAAAAAGCGGCGAGGATAAGGGATAAGATTAAGGGGTTGAAGAATTTGGAATTATAAACGGCGTAGACGGGCCGCCCAAATGTTGCATTACCCACTTGTCACAGATGCTATAGTGTGTTATTCTTATAGTGGATAAGAAAGGAGCGTTGATTATGTTGCTGACAATAGATTCCCGAAAAAGAATCCCTCTGGGCAAGGTTCTTCTGGGCAAGGACGTTACCCTGTTTGATGCCAAGGTTGAGGGCGGGAGGATTATTCTTGAACCCATGCGCGCAGTCCCTGAAAGGGAGGCGTGGCTGTACAAGAACCCCAAGGCTCTGGATTCTGTGATGAGGGGGCTTAAGGACTCCTCTGAGGGAAGAGTGAAGACCTACCTCTCAAAAGAGAAATAGATATGTTCAAGGTTTTAACAACAGTAACCTTTGATGATGAGTTTGCTGCATTGCGCCAACATAAGTCAATGGCCGCAAGGGTAAAAGCGATCGACAAGACGCTTAAGTTTCTGTCCAATCCAAAGCATCCTGGTCTTCAGACGCACGAGTTTACTTCACTTAAAGGGCCGAACAAAGAGAAGGTTTTTGAGGCGTACGCCCAGCAGAACACGCCTGCGGCCTACAGGGTGTTTTGGCATTACGGGCCAGGTAAAAACGAAATTACCGTTATTGCCTTTACATCCCATCCTTGAAGAAGAGAAAATTTTATGTTGCTTGCTATCGATATAGGTAATACAACAATTGGTTTGGCTGTTATGACTCCTAAGGGGGTTGTGCGGTCGGTTTCTGTGATTGATACGAATTCAAAAGCAGAAAAGATTAAAACTGTTGTTGCTGGTATTTTAAAACATGATCGTATTGCAAAGGCGGTTATTTGTTCCGTGGTCCCTCAAGCGTGCACGAGGCTTGAGAATATCTTAAAAAAGAGGGTGCCTGTTTTTGTGATTGGCCGTGATATTTTGGTGCCTATCAAAAATGGGTATAAGTACCCAAAACAGGTGGGGCAGGATCGTTTGGTGGGGGCTTTTGCGGCGATGAAAATATACGGGCCTCCTTTGATTGTTGTTGATTTAGGGACAGCAACCACCTTTGATGTGGTGTCCCCAAAAGGCGAATATTTAGGAGGGGCCATTGTTCCAGGACTACGTTTATCCGCAGAATCGTTATTTTTAAAAACAGCGCTTTTGCCGCGTACTGAAATCAAACCGCCGAGACATATTATTGGCAAGACCACGCAAGAAAGTATCCAAAGCGGGCTTTTTTATGGGTATGGTTCTTTATGCCGGGGGTTGATTGATTTGCTTAATCAAAAACTCAAGACAAGCTGTCAGGTGGTCATGACAGGTGGTTATGCCAGGCTTATGAAAGGATTTGTTTCTCCTAAAATGTGTAAGGTTGATGAGAATTTGGTTTTTAAAGGAATTTATTTTTGTTCTAGTGGATAGTAGACTTTGATTGGGTTTATTACAAATAATTGTAGTATTGACAAGCTGCCATAACGTGTTATTATTTCCTCTTGTGATTTCTCCAAAAATTATTTTTTATATTATCCAAGGAGGTCAAATGTCTTTTTCATCTATTCGTCAAACTTGGTATTCTCGTCTTATGAGTTGGTGTCTCGTGGTTACCTTTGTGGTGAGCCTCGTGATAGCACCACAGGCATCCTTTGCGCAAGAAGGGGTTCTTGGTTTACCCAAGCCTGGAACGATGGTCAATTTAAGCCCTGCGTATGTTCCATTAATGATGACAGGTTTGAGTCTTCATCCGGATAATCCATTGCTTTTAGATTTTATTGTTAATACGGGCAATAGCGGTTTGAAAAAAGAACAGATTAAAAAAGAATCAGATCGCTTGATTAAATATTTTTTAGCATGTCTGACCATCCCGGAAAATAATCAATGGGTCAACCTTTCTCCGTATGAAAAACAACGCATTATCCCTGAAGATTTAGGAAAGACCGTTTTGGGTCAGGACATGTTGGCCCAGGATTATTTTTTAAAGCAGTTGACCTCATCTTTGATATATCCTGAGAAGGGTTTGGGCAAGAGTTTCTGGGATGCGGTGTACGCGAAGGCTGGTAAACTTTATGGCACCAATCAAGTCCCGGTTAATACCTTTAATAAGGTCTGGATTTTACCTGATACAGCCAGGGTTTATGAACATAAAGACACGGTGTTTGTGGTTAAGTGTCATTTGAAGGTGATGTTGGATGAGGATTATTTGGCGTTGCAAAAGGGGGGATCCGGGAATGGCATGAATAGTAACATTCATTCTCTTGGCTCTCAACTGATTCGTCAAATCATATTACCAGAGATAGAAAAAGAGGTTAATGAGGGACAAAATTTTGCTCAATTGCGTCAGATTTACAATTCCATGATATTGGCAGTCTGGTATAAAACAAACCTTAAAACCGCTTTATTGAATCAGGTTTATGCGGATAGGTCTAAGGTCAATGGTGTTAATGCGGACGATCCGGCTATGAAGGAGAAGATTTATCAACAATATGTGCAGGCTTGCCGAAAAGGGGTGTTTAACTATATTAAGGAAGATGTGGACCAGAATAGTCATGACCTTATTCCCCGAAAATATTTCTCAGGTGGGATAGAAACAATCACACGGGCGATGATTTCTCATACGACAATGGCCAGTGAAGTGCCTGTGGGAGGCAGTA
>JADFXW010000027.1 GCA_015233375.1 Candidatus Omnitrophota bacterium
GGCATCATTATATTGATTTTCGTGATGCAGAAGGAAAGGTTTTTGCAGATCAGATGGCACTCCTTGATAAAAGAGTGAACGTCCATTTACATATGGTCCGTGATGAGTATGAGGGGCAAATCTCACGTGAGAGCGTCATCGCGCGGGATGCGGACATCTTGGAGTGTTTGGTACAGGCCAAAGAATACGTGGACAATGGTTATCCTGTGGCCAAGACTTTTTTTAAACGGGCTCCCCTTTATTTGAAGACCGCTTGCGCAAAGAAATTATGGAACAAAATCCTTTCTTGGGATAGTCATGTCTGGTGGCAGCATATCGTAAAATTTGAACGATAGAAATTTACGCGACCAATTTTTAGTGCTAATATAAAAAAACGATGAAAAAAGCACCAAAATGGAAGACTGCCCAAAAGCTGTCCGATGATCTGATTGAGGCCAAGTGGCTTTTTAAGGTCATTTTTAATCACTCTCACCTGGCCTTTGTGGTCACTGACAGCCAAGAACGTGTTATTGCCCTCAATCCCATGGCAGAAAAAATGTTAGGGAGCCTTAAGGGTGTATTTAACAAGCCTTTATCTTGTCTTTTTACTGAAAGCGAATGGAAACGTATTGATTTGTTAAGAAGGCGTCATCAAGGGACCCTTACCAACGTGATGACCTCTATCTTGGGAAAAAAAAGCCAGGACGTTGATGTGAGTGCCTCCCTATCATGTTTTAAGAATAGCCAGGGCAATGTCAAAGGCTCTGTCGCTATTTTCTATGACATGACGGATATTAAACACACCCAAGAAGCGCTTTTAGCAGCAAAGATTGCCGCAGAAGAGGCGAATAAGGCCAAAAGTGTTTTCTTGGCTAAAATGTCGCACGAGGTCAGATCCCCGATGAATGCCATTATCGGTATGCTTGATTTGACCCTTGAAACCCCGCTCAACGATGAACAAAAAGATAACATCAATGTGGCTAAAGACGCGGCGGATAGTTTGCTTAGCCTCATTAATGATATATTAGACCTTTCCCGGGCACAGGCAGACAAGATAGCGTTGGAAGAGATTGAAATTAATGTGCCAGAGATAATCAAGAATGTGTGTAAAGGTTTGATGGTTCTGGCGCGCAATAAAGGGGTTGACGTCTTATGGTCCTGTGATACTCAAATTCCAAGGGCCCTTATTGGAGACCCGGTAAGGGTGCGCCAGGTTTTGGTAAATTTGGTTAATAACTCGATAAAGTTTACCCATAAAGGCAAGGTTGAGGTCAGTGCGCGGATGAAATCCTTGACGGATAAGACCTGTGAAGTGGTTTTCGAAGTCAAGGACAGCGGGATTGGAATTCCTGCTAAAAATGTGCCTCATATTTTTGATGTGTTTACGGATGCCCACAATGCAACAGCCAGACGTTATGGCGGCACGGGTTTAGGGCTTGCCATTTGCAAGAAGATAGTTGAGATGATGCACGGGGCCATTGAGGTTGAAAGCACGGAGGGGGAAGGCAGCGTCTTTCGTTTTAATTTGATTTTTAAATTTGATCCTAAGCTGCTTGAACAAGAAAAGGACACGGAAAAACAAAATGAAGAAGGACATGCGGCGAAACTTCCGGCGGAATTGCAACATTTGCGGATCTTGTTGGCTGAAGACAATACCGTCAGCCAGCGCATTGCCATGAGGCTTTTGGAGAAAATAGGCTGGAAGGTGACCGTGGCCAATAACGGACAGGAGCTTTTGGATATTTTAAACAAACAAACATTTGATGTGATTTTAACAGATGATTTGATGCCTATGTTAAACGGTGTTGAAGCCGCCCAAGTCATCCGTCGAGAAGAAAAGCAAACAGGCCTTCATGTCCCCATTATTGTCATGACAGCCAACGCCATGACAGGTGACAGGGAAAAATACCTGGAGGCAGGAATGGACGGGTATGTTTCCAAACCTATTGACAGGAATTTGCTTTTTCAAGAAATAGTCACCCATGTCAGTAAACGGTTTAAAAATTAAGAAAGGTCTGGTTATGGATGAGATTATTGATTTAAAAGAGGCCCTGGAACGCGTTCAGGAAGACAAAGAATTATTGAATGAGCTTTTTGATATCTATATGGAAGATTTTGCCACAAAGCGTCAAGCCCTGGGGCAGGCCTTGATTAGTCGAGATATGACTAAGATAAAGGAGATTGCCCATTCCATGAAAGGTTCTTCAGGAAATATTTCAGCAAAGCCGATGCACGCCGCATGCCTTAAAATAGAAGTCATGGCCAAGGAAGGCAAGACGGACGGTATCCAGGAGCTGCTTGTTGATATTGACGGGTATTTTGAGAGGATCAAAGATTTTGTGGCCCGTTATAAAAAGGACATGGCTTAAGGCGAGACGTTATGTTTTGGACTATTATATTTGGTTTTGCCGTTTTTATCGTTTTGGCCATTGTCATCTATTTGTTGCCCTCGGATCCGCCTGTCGCGGCAGTCAAGAAAAAGCCTAAAAAAGAGGCTCCTTCTCCAGAGCCAGTTGTTATTGATAAACATAAGGACTGGAAGTCTATTGCCGAGAGATGGGAGAAATTAAATCATAATCTGCAAACAGACATTGAAAATTTGAGGACAGATCAAGCGCAGCTTCAGAAAGCCGTTAACCAGGAAAAGGCGGTTTCTCGAGATTTGACTGAAAAATTGGGCCTTGAGAAAGGATGGCGCGAAAAAGAGCAGGCAGGTCTTGAAAAATTTAAGGCCCATGAAAAGGCCTTGAAAGACCAGGTTTTTCGCACTGAATCTGACTTGGAAAAGGAACATTCGAACCGTTTAAGGCTTGAGAGCCAGTTACAGGAAATTAAGATACGGCATGATCAGGCTATTGATGAAAAGCGCCAGTTATCCATCAAAGCCAGCAGTCAACAAACCACTATAGAGGCTCATGCCAAAGAGATCAGGGAATTGAAAAAAGAAAATGCCCTGCTTAAGGAAAAACGGGAAGATATTCAGTGGGTGGCTAAAAGCGAATTTGACGATCTAAAAAAAGTTCTTGCAGCTAAGGAAGCGGAATTGGCCAGGTTGAAACAAACTCGTGTATGAACGATTTTACCTTTGCTCGCCGAACCAATTGGCAGAATGAGACCAACGCTTTAAACAAGGCCGTAGAGACGCTCAAGGCTCAAGGTGCTTCCATTTTGGATTTGACGGTCTCTAATCCAACGGAATGTGGTTTCTTTTATCCGGCCAATCTTCTTTCTGTTTTAAGTTCATCGGATAATTTACGTTATGATCCAGATGCCTGCGGGATAAAAGAGGCACGAGAAGTTGTTTTCAATTATTATGCTAAACCCAAGGTAAAGGGTTCTATCGATGACATCGTTTTGACTGCCAGCACGTCAGAGGCGTATTCTTTTTTGATGAGGCTTTTGATAAACCCAGGTGAAAAAGTTTTAGTCCCAGCCCCCAGCTATCCGTTGTTTCAATTTTTATTGGAAATCAATGATGTGAACTTTGCCCAGTATCCGCTGGTTTATGATGGAGAATGGCGCATGGACATACAGGCTTTAGAGTCTTTGGTCGATGAAAAGACACGAGCCATTATCTTGGTGAATCCTAATAATCCTACAGGTTCTTATGTGGGTAAGTCAGAGTTAGTCCAACTGAATAATATTTGTGAGAGGCATCAATTAACCCTAATATCTGATGAAGTTTTTTTTGATTATGCGTTTTATCAGGGGGATTTTGTAAGCCTGCTGGGGAATGACAGAGTGTTGACCTTTGTTTTAGGGGGTTTATCAAAAACATTAGGGTTGCCGCAGATGAAATGCGCTTGGATTTTATCTTCGGGCCCGCAAGCTTTGTTAAAAGACGCTCAAGATCGTTTGAGTATTATTGCGGATACGTATTTATCGGTTAATACCCCTGTGCAGAATGCTTTAAGAAGCTGGCTTGGCATGGCACCTGGTATCCAAGAGCAAATTATGGCAAGGGTCAAAGAAAATGCCGCGTGGCTTAAAGCCCAACTGAGGGCGCATACAGAAATTTTATCGATTCAGGGTGGTTGGTACGCTGTTTTAAGGATTCCTGCCATTAAATCCGAAGAAGAATGGTGTCTTGAATTTGTCCGGGAAGATCAGGTTTTAGTCTATCCTGGATATTTTTTTGATTTTCCTAAAGAAGCGTATATAGTAGTAAGCCTGTTGCCTGAAAAAGCGTTGTTTCAGCAAGGGATTTCGCGTATTATGTCTCGGTTGGATGAAAAAATAGTGGAGGAGGTATGAACAAAAGACCAGATTGGGATGAGTATTTTTTAAAGTTGGCCATGCTGGCATCAGAGCGAGCGACCTGCCCCCGGATGCATTGTGGGGCGGTTTTGGTTAAAAATAAAAATGTCATTGCCACAGGGTATAATGGTTCGATTCCAGGCGATGCGCATTGCGAAGAGGTTGGGTGTCTGGTGGTTGATAATCATTGTGTGCGCACCGTACATGCGGAAATGAATGCCATTGTTCAGGCCGCCCGGCGCGGGCACTCCGTGGATGGGGCAGACGCGTATGTGACCAATATGCCTTGCACCACTTGTGCCAAGGCCTTGATTACAGCAGGAATCAAAAGAGTTGTTGTATTTTCCGACTATCATGATACCATGGCCATGGATTTTTTTAATAAAGCCAAGGTCATTATTGATCGTATCAAGATGCCGGAAGCATCCATTCATTACGATCTTAAAAATTATTCGTCAGCGCGATGAGCCAAAATCCGGTTAAAATATTGATCGCTGAAAATGAAGATGCCATCCTAGAGATAATGGCCCAAAAAATTGCCTCTCAGGGATATGATGTCATTATGGCCCGGGATGGCCAAGAGGCCTGGGATAAAATTGGTCAAACCTTGCCGGATGTTGTTCTTTTAGATTTAGGAATGCCTAAAATGGATGGGTGGTCTGTTTTAAGCCATTTAAGGAAATCGTCACCAGTCAATAGATGGATACCTGTTATTATCATTTCAGCCATGAATGAACTAGATAGCATTAAAAGGGCGATGGATTTACAGGCAGATCTTTATTTGACAAAGCCTTGCGCGATTAGCGATATTCTTCAAGCGATACGAAGGGTCTTGGGGCTTATTCCGACACACCGGCAGCCAGAAGTCAGAGTGATATAGCAAAAATTGAAATTAACGGAACTTGTTATGAATAAAGGATTTTTAAAGCAGAAAAAAACTTTTATTGTTGATGGCCAAGGAAACCCTGTGCATCTTAAAGGGGTTAATTTTGGCGGGTGGTTGATGATGGAGGCGTATTTTGTCCATGCCCCTAATTTGCCGCAGCAGATTTTTGAAAAAGAGTTTGCCAAGGCCTGTGGCCAGAAGGCGCTTGAAGAACTGATGAGAGCCTTTAGGGATAATTTTATAACGGAATCAGATTTTAAACAGGTGGCTCTTTGGGGCATGAATTGTGTGCGTTTGCCTTTTCATTATAAGGTCGCTCTGGATAAAGAAGCTGTTTCTTATTTGGATAAAGCGATCGCCTGGGCTAAAAAATATAAAATTTATTTAATACTGGATTTACACGCGGCTTGGGGAGCCCAAAATTCGGATTGGCATTCAGATAGTTTGAATGGACGGGCGGAACTATGGATTAAAAAATCCCATCGTCAAAAGACGTACCGCTTATGGGAAGCCTTGGCTGACCGGTATAAGGATGAGACTATTATTGCAGGTTATGATATCCTCAATGAAGCGGTGTTAGAGGACGCTGGCCTGTTAAATGAGTTCTACCGACATGCGATCAAGGCCATCAGGAGATCGGATAAAAACCACATTTTATTTATTGAAGGCAAGCACTGGGCCCAGCAGATAGATGTGCTAGATGATTTTAACGATGATAATTGGGTCTATAGCATCCATTTTTATGAACCTAATGAATTTGTTTTTAATTTGATCCCTTTGTTGCGGTATCCATTCGATGGTTTTGATAAAGACACCTTGCGCCGGAGGATGGAGGTGTATGCGAAATTGGCCAGTAAAAAAGAACGCCCGGTACATATGGGGGAGTTTGGCGTCAATTATCGTTCAGGGTGTTTTAATGAACATGAATATTTAAGAGATGAGCTTAAGGTATTTAATGATTTAGGTTTTCATTGGACCTATTGGACCTATAAAGCAGTGAAAAGTCATATGTTCCCCGATGGCATTTATAGTTATTATCCTAATAGTCCTTGGGTCCATCGCCAGGGGCCCAAGACAGGATGGCACTGCTGGGCTGAATGCTGGGACAGTCATAAAGACCAGATGGTAAAGTCCTGGCGCACCTCGTCTTTCCAAATAAATACGCATGTGCTCAAAGAGATACAGAAAGCACTTTGAAATTCAGCTGCAGTTCATAATGCGTGAGTTCGATATAAGGCTTGGAAATCATTTTTTCAACTACGCGTTGCCTTTTTCCGCCAATCTTTTCTAATTTTTCAGAAAAACAACGCCCTTCGGGCTGTTTTTCTGAATCGGTGACGAAGATTGGCGGGGCAACAGTAGTTGCAAAAATAATTTCCAAGCCTTATATCGAACTTACGTGAATAAAGGCGAGTTATGATGCAAAAGTCCCTATTTTCTTTCGCGGGAATGACAATGTTCTTTTTATTTCTTTGCCCGCCTTTGAATGCCTCAGATTATAAAGATTTTCGTCCGTCTATTTCAGAAATCCGTCATGTCGTTTTTCTTGTTTCCGCAGAATATAAGCAGGATATTGATAGGGCCCTTCGGAAGGCTGGCCGGAATGCTTGCCAATTAATGAAGGCCCTTGAAGCAACGTCTCCAGAGGAGCGTGAAGGGATGTCTTTTTTGATAGCCCATATGCCAGGTCGGGACTTGGTGAGGTTAAAGGCGGAATTCTTAATAAAGAATGTTCATCTAGCTTACAAAGCTTGGGGTATGGCCCCTTGGGGAAAACAAATCCCAAAAGATATTTTCTTCAATGAAATCCTGCCGTATGCTTCCTTAAACGAGCGTCGGGATTCTTGGCGTGAGGATTTTTATCAGCGTTTTATGAACGTTGCTCAAGAGAAGGGAAGCATTCGTGAGGCTGTCAAAAAGTTAAACAAATATGTTTTTGATGTCCTTAAGGTTTCTTATAATCCGGTTAAACGCCCCAAGCCGGATCAAAGCCCGTATGAATCACTACAGGCCCATTATGCTTCATGCACCGGGCTTTCCATTCTTCTGGTGGATGCCCTGCGCGCTGTCGGTATTCCTGCCAGGATTACGGGTATTGCCATGTGGGCGGATGAAAGCGGTAATCATACATGGGTTGAGGTGTGGGATGGGAATTGGCATTATATTGGCGCTGCGGAACCAGGAGACTTGGACCATGCCTGGTTTACTCAAAAAGCAGCATGTACAGATAAATGTCATCCTATTTATGCCGTTAGTTTTAAGAAGACTTCCAGGCGTTTTCCAATGCGTTGGGCCCCTGGGTTGAAGTTTGTGTCTGCTGAGGATGTTACAGCACGTTATTCTCATTAAAATATCTTTTAATCTTCTTGTCTTCTAAATAATCTAATTTTAAAATATATGTCAAAAATGGTGTCGATACCATTTTTGCACCATTTTTCGCAAGGAGTTAAATCATGAATTTTCAATTTAAAGGTATCAATGTTTTGAATCCAGCGACCTTTGAAGGGGCCGTTGCCTACGCGATCATTTTATTGACCTGCGCCATGTTTTTGAATCGTATGCTGCGTTTAGGGATTGAGCGTGCGCTTAAGCGTGGTTCGCATTTGCATATTGACCAAGCGAGGGTTAAATTTATATCCCAACTGGCTCAAGTATTGATTTATATTGTCATATTCTTTGTGTATGCCCATTTGATACCGTCCTTGTCTAATTTAGGAAATGCAGGTCTGGCCAGCGTCGGTATTCTTTCCGTTGTTGCGGGTATGGCGGCTCAAAACACCTTAGGCAACTTGATTGCTGGAATTTCTTTATTGCTTTATCGACCTTTTAATAGGGGAGATCGCTTGAAGATAATGGCGCCCTCTGGCCTTGAAACAGGCCAAATTGAAAGTTTAAGCCTTGGGTATACTATCTTAAAGACGGATGATGAACGTCGTATTGTGGTGCCTAACAGTATCATGGCCAACCAAACCATGATTAACATGACCATGGATAGTTTTAGGGCTATTTGCCAAACAGTGGTGATGATTACCCTTGATTCTGATTTTGATGCGGCCAAGGCCCTTCTTTTGGATATGGCAGCCAAGAGTTCTAAGGTCAAGCAGGTTTGTGGATGTGCGGTGACTCATCTAAACGGTTGGGGGGTAGAGCTTACCTTAAGCGTTTGGTGTGCCAACAGCCTCGTTGCTGGTGAATTAAGAAGTGAGTTCTTGGAAGAAATCAAGAAACGGTTTCAAGATAAAGGCATTAAAATGCCTCAAGTGGTATCGGCGAATATTAAGGTAATATAGGGTGATATAAGGGTTGTCACAAGCGTGGGCCTCAATATGAATGATATTAGAGACGTTAAACCTCCGGTCAATATACCGGATTATTGGTGGTTGTTAGGGGTGATGCTGGGGCTTTTGGCCCTTGCCGCTGGCGGATATTTTCTATTACGCCACCTCAAAAAAGGGCGAGGAGCAAAGGTTCTTCCTGTTCTTCCTGAGCTATCTGCGTGGGAAAAAGCCTATCAGCAGTTAGCAGCGCTTCAGAACGAGAAATTATTGGATAAAGGGCTTTTTAAAGAATTTTTTACCAGGGTCGCGGATATTGCCCGGCATTATATGGAAAACCGCTTCAATATCCGTGCCCCGCATATGTCCACGGAAGAATTTTTATATTATCTGGGTAAAAGCGGGCATTTAAATGAAACACAAAACAGCGCTTTAAAAGATTTTTTAAACTCGTGTGACATGGTCAAATTTGCTAAATACGCGCCAACGACCATGGAGGCCCTTAAGAATTTTGATTTAGCCAAGAAATTAGTCGATGATACCCGAATTTAAGACACCCCTGGTTTTTGTTTTAATCCCATTGCTGCTTCTATTTTTGTGGTATGTCAACACACGTAAAAAAGAAGCCAGTTTTCAGTTTTCTTCTCTTTGTTCCATGAAAAATTTAAAATCAACCTGGCGGGTCCGTTTAGGCTTTTTGCCATGGGCATTAAGGGGTTTGGGGCTTTTTTTGCTCATCATTGCCTTGGCAGGTCCGCAGAAATTATTAGCGCAGTCTAGATTAAAAAGTGAAGGCATTGATATTGTTTTGGCGCTTGATGTTTCTGGCAGTATGTCTGCGGAAGATTATTTGGTCCATGGAGAGAGGGTAAGCCGTTTGGATATTATTAAAAGCACAGTCGAGAAATTTGTTAAAGAGCGTCGAGATGATAGGCTTTCCTTGGTTGTTTTTGGGTCCCAAGCCTACACGGTTTGCCCCCTGACAACAGACCATGAGTGGTTATTGCAGAATTTAAAGCAGGTTCGTCTTGGAGTTATCCAGGATGCGACAGCTATCGGCTCAGGGATTGCCACCTCCCTATTAAGGCTTAAGGAGAGCAAGGCCAAGTCTAAGGTCATTGTTCTTCTGACAGATGGGGTCAATAATGCTGGAAAAATTCAACCGCTCGAGGCGGCTAAAATGGCCCAAGCTTTAGGGTTTAAGGTTTATACCATAGGGGCAGGGGCAACAGGTATTGTGCCGTTTCCTGTGTTCGATGAATTTGGCAATAAGCATTATGAACAGGCCCAATTTGAGCTTGATGAGGACACCTTGCAGAAGATGGCCGACATGACAGGCGGTCAATATTTTCGGGCTGCGGACACATCGTCGCTGGAACATATTTATGCCCAGATCAATAAGTTGGAAAAAACCGGCATTGAACAAAAGGGTTTTAAACAATATGATCCGTTATTTGGATATTTTGTCGTTTTGGGTCTTCTGGTCTTAGGCCTTGAAATCATTTTAACCAATAGCGTGTTTTTAAAAATCCCATGATATGCGCGAACCCTAAAGCCTGGTATTTGTTGTTCTTATTGCCGCTGTTGGCCGCAGGGCTGTATTATTTATATTTGCATCGTTTAAAGAGGATGACCCGTTTTGCCCAGCAGAATTTGATTAATGAGATTGCTCTTGGGTTTACTATCAAACGGTATCAATGGCAGGCTGTTCTTCTTTTGACCTCTTGTTTTTTTATGGTGGCGGCCTTAAGTCGCCCTCAATGGGGATTTTCTGAACGTGTGGTGAAACGTCATGGGTTAGACATAATGGTCGTTATTGATGTGTCTAAAAGCATGTTGACCCAGGATGTGAAGCCCTCCCGCCTGGAGAGGACGAAATTGGCTATTAAGGAATTGATTATGAAATTAAATGGCGCAGATCACATTGGCCTGATCGCCTTTGCTGGGGACGCGATGCTGCTATGCCCATTTACTTATGATTATAACGGTTTTTTGTTAAGCCTGGATGATTTAAGCGTTCATTCCATCCCTCGCGGAGGTACGGATATGGCCCGCGCCATTGAAGAAAGCATCAAGGCATATAAGGATATGCCAGATTCAGATAAGGCTGTTGTTTTGGTCACTGACGGGGAAGAAGAAGAGGGTGATGCCCTGATTGCGGCTCGTCGGGCTCATGAAAAAGGCATACGGATTTTTACCGTTGGGGTGGGGAGCGCCCAAGGAGACCTGATTCAGGTGCCAGGCGCTGATGGGCAAATGGAATTCCTTAAGGATTCTAAAGGAGATGTGGTTAAATCCCGTTTAAATGAGGGTCTTTTGCAACAGATTGCTTATATTACGGGTGGCGCTTATGTCAGAAGTGGGAGCACCCAGTTTGGTCTTGATTATTTATACGAACGGCAATTATCAAAATTAAAAAAACATGATAATGAAGAAAAGATGGCCAAGGTTTATAACGAGCGGTTTCAATGGCCGTTGACGTTGGCGTTGGTGTTGTTGTTGATAGAAACAGGTTTGGGTTGTTGTGGTTTTAAGGGTACACAGAAAATCCTCCTTATTTTATTCTTGCTATTATGGCCTTCGTTGAGTTTTGCCTCTACTGCCTCCGAGGTTCATAAGGCCAATGAATTATACAAACAAGGTAAATTTGATGATTCTATTTCGTATTATCAAAAGGCTTTGGGATTAGATAAAGATTCTGGGGTTGTTCAATATGATTTAGGTACCGCGCTTTATAAAAAAGGTGATTATGCAAAGGCTTTAGGGTATCTTCAAGGGGTGGCAGAAGATAAAAGCCTTAAAATTAATCCTCAAGCAGCGTATAATTTAGGCAATGTCCTTTATAAGTCAGGCCTGCAGAAAGCAAGCTCAGATGTGGATGAGGCCATTAAATCATTACAGGAGGCCTTAAAGGCCTATGGACAAGCCATTCGAGGTAATCCCAAAGACGAGGATGCCCATTATAATCAAGATTTTGTCAAAAAGGAGATTGAGCGGTTAAAGAAGATTCAAAAAGAGCAACAAAAAAAACAAGAGGGTGATCATCAGAAAAATAAGGAAAAACAAGACGAACAAAAAAATCAAGGACAGGGCAAAGAACAAAAGGAAAAGGAATCTCAACAACAGCAGGGTAAGGAACAAAAAAAGCAGCAATCTCAAGAAGAACAGCCCCAAGAACAAAAAGATAAGAAAGACCAAAAACAGCAATCATTAAAAGCCCAAAAGACAAAAGGGGCCAAAGATAAAAATAAGGAAAGTCAGGCCCAACAGAGTCCCAAAGATATAGAACAGAAGGAAGCCCAGGAGATGCTTGAGGAGTATCGGGATAATGAAGAGCCTAAAAAAATTCTTAATTTCACGCCGCAGAAATCAGACCAGAAACCTGTTTTAAAGGATTGGTGATATGAAAAAATTTATTTTTTCTTTTTTAATATTTTTAGCTTTCACAAGTTTGGGGCAGGCAGAAGGTGTGACATTTGAAGCGACTGTTAATTCTTCCCATGTTTCTTTAGATGAAGTGGTTCAGTTAACATTAACGGTCAAAGGAGTGAATGATAATCTCTCGCCTGTCAGTTTACCGGTGATAGATGGTTTTTCTGCGCGATACCTGGGGCCTTCGACACGTGTGTCTATTGTGAATGGTGATTATCATAGTGAGAGGGCTTTTATTTATAATTTATTTCCTAATAAGGTGGGGCATTTTCAAATCCCTTCTGTATCAATAACAATTTCAGGCCATACGTATACCAGCAGTCCTGTTGATATCGAGGTCAAGGCGGCCTTGCCTCAAGGGCAGTCTTCCAATGGCGGTCCAGAAAAGAATGTCAGTCTGGAGAACTTGAAAGACAAGATACAAGTGACCACATCGATAGGAAAAACGAATGTGTATTTGAAAGAAAAAATCCCTGTGACCATAACGCTTTTAGTCAATGGCGTTCCTATTCGAGATATCCAATACCCTCAATTTGAGAAGGATGGTTTTACAGTGGACGACTTTGAGAAGCCTGAGCAAGCTGCTGAGATTCTTGATGGCGTTCGTTATGATACCGTCAGGTTTAAGACCTGTATTTATCCCAATCGTTTAGGGGACGTGGCTTTTCCTGAAGTTCAAATACATGCCAATTTACTTTATAAGACACAACAAGAAAATCCTTTTCATCAAGATAATGGTTTTTTTGGCCCTGATATTTTTAGTAACTTTTTTGATTCTTATGCGTCCAGGCCTGTGGTGGTGGCTTCCAAACCTGTTGTTCTTCATGTTTCTGATTTGCCTCAAGAAGGAAGGGGGCAGGATTTTTCTGGCGCTATTGGCCATTTTGATTTTGAGGCCACTGTTTCTCCAACACAGGTCAAGGCAGGGGACCCGCTGACTTTAAAGATGAAGATTTCAGGTGTAGGGAATTTTAAGAATATTAAAATGCCTGAATTTTTGGCCTCAGGATTTAAGACCTACGCGCCTCAAGTGAAGGATCACAATGGTGAAAAAGAAGAGGAAGAGGTCATTATTCCTGTTTCAGAAAGTATTAAGGAAGTGCCCGCCTTACGGTTTTCCTATTTTGATACCTCTGTTCAAGAGTATAAAACAATCACCCAAGGGCCTTTTGCTATTCAAGTCACAGCCCCAAGTCCGGAACAGCAATTTAAGGCGGTTGGTTTTAATGATTTAAGCCGTGAGACGACAACATCTTCAGCAAAACATTTTGCTTTGAGCAAGGTCGTGCATACTGTTTATCAGTTTTTAAATAAGCTGGGTTCTTCTTTGCTATTTTGGGTCATCCTGGAGGTGTTGTTGTTAAGCTGGGGCGCTTATTTATTATGGCGTCGGTTTAAGGATAAATTGGAACATGATCCTGCTTTTGCCCGTCGGCTTAAGGCGCGTGGTTTGGCCCGTGGAACCTTAACACAGGCCCAAGGGTTTATCACAGCAGGCAAGACAAAAGATTTTTATACCTTGATATCAAAGACTGTTTATGATTATTTGGCGAATAAATGGCACATGAGCCCTGCGGCTTTGACAGCCACAGAGATTTCAAAGCGGCTTAAGGAGGCAGGCATTGATGAGGCGTCGATGGCTGAAGCTAAGGCGCTTTTGGAGCGCAGTGATTTGGTTTGTTTTGCGGGAGTCAATCGGGATGCCTCTCAAATGCGAGATGATTTGATAAAGGCCCGTGCCCTTATTGATCGCTTTGAAAAACAGTTAAAATAGAAGTCATTGGAAACTGTGGGAACTTGAAATATGGTACACTTTAAAGGAGGAGGGTGTGCCCATGTTGAAAGCCCCAGTGTCTGGCCTTATCTTGGTGAGTTTCTTGTTAACGGGTATTATAGGCCAGATGCCAGCCTTAGGATCTCAAGATTATCACCTGCCAGCGCCAGGTGTGATGGTCCCTAAAAGCCCGCCGTTTAATCCCCCAATACTTAAAGGTATTAAGGTTCATCCGGACAATCCTTTTCGATTTGATTTTATTCGGTTCATTCGTACTAAGGGCGAAGGTTTTGCTGTAAAGGGTTGATATTGGGAGGGAAACAAAAAAAACATCGATCGCCAGTGAAAACTGATAGAGTTTGTTTGGAGAACAACCTATCAGGAGGCGAC
>JADFXW010000028.1:0-4485 GCA_015233375.1 Candidatus Omnitrophota bacterium
CCTTTTTGGAGCTCTTGATTATAAGCTGTATGGGCCAACTCTAATTTTTGCTGATAAAGAGCCAACATTTGAGTCGTTTGAGCAGACTCTACATCTTTATTTTCTAAATCTTTCTTCAATAAATCGACCTTCTCTTGAAGCTGAACCAATTGAACCCTTAAAGCATCTGCTTGATATTGCGCTTGTCTTGCTGATTGCAGAGCTATACGCAAACGCTCAATTTGATCTGACTTCAAAGTGACTTCTGTTCTTAAGCTCTGTATTCTTGCCAATAAAACAGTCTGATTTTGCTCATTTGAAATCCTCTTGTCTAACTCGGCTTTAAGGATATCCGCTTCTCTTTCTTTTTCACTTAGCTCACTCTCGAGCGTCTCCACTCGGCTTTTAAAATCCAACATTTCCATCGAAGGTTTTTCCAAAAAGGCCCTCACATGCTCTTCAAAAGCCCATGCGTATTTCTCAAACACCGCATCATGAAATAAAATAAGGCTGTTCTTTTCATCGAGTAAAGCAATTTCACGGCCCTGAGCATGAATCAATTGTCTTGCAAGCCTCAATAGTCCTTTTAAATGACTCGTGAGGCTCAAATAATCTTTTTCTTTGCTGTCTAATTGCGCCTTTAAAGATTCTATTTGTTGTTGCTTATGCACCAACCTGTCATCCATATAATGCAACTGTTCTTTTAAAGACCCAACAGCCTTTTCCATGTCCTTATAACCTTGAATACGTTTGTTTAATTCATCCTTCATCCCTTGCTGATCTTGCTTTAACCCTTCCAGCATGGTTTGTGAATTCTTAAGGGCTAATTTATTATTCAAAGCTTCAATCTGCCTTACCGCTAACCCCTGGTTTAATTTTTCTATAGACGAATCTCTTGATTGAATTCGTTGTTTTAAATCCTCTATTGTTGTATTCTTAGATTTTAACCCCTCACTCAAGGACTGAATATCCCCATCTTTGGATTTGAGCCGCTGGGCCAATTCTTGACCTTGCTGCCTGATTTCCGTTATCTTATTTTCCAGTTCTGATTTTAATAAATCTTTCTGGCCTTGAACTTTAGCTAAATTCCTGCTTAATTCCTCTTGTAAAAGGCCCTTCTCTCCCTGGGTTTTGGCTAAATTCTTACTTAATTCTTTCTGCAAAAGGTCCTTCTCTCCCTGGACCTTAGCTAAATTCTTATTTAATTCCTCGATTTGCCTGTCTTTTTCGGCCAAAATCTTGTCAAAATTAGCAATCCTCATATCCAGCTCTGTGAGCCGTTGTGTCAGGATATTAATCTTGTTGGCCTGCTCAATGACTTTTTTATCATTCTCTGGATGGAGAGGAGGCTGTCCTAATTTCTGATTAACCACAAGCATCTGCTCCTTTAAATCACGAAGAAGCTTGAATTTCTCATCCATAACGTCTTTTTTCGCAGCGATGGTCTGACCTAACCCCTTGACCGCATCCACATCACGGGTCAATTGGATTAATTCATTATACGGAGATACCTTTTGCCCATTTTCTATAATACGTAGACGGTCTCGTTCAACAATAGAATCACGGTAATTAACCATTGTCTGATTAATTTTCCCAAGCGATGAGCCCTGTTGATATTCCTGGACTTTATCCGTTAATTTTTTATTTTCCTCAATCAGGCCTTTAATAACCATTTCTTCTTCACGGTTAAGCCTATCTTGAACGAGCATTTCCTGGTTTAGCTCTCTTACATCAGAGAGAGGCTCCACCACCACAGGTGCTACGCGCATAATTTCTTCAGCCCGCAGCATATAAGAGGGCATCATCAAACACAAAAATAATGCGCTAATTACTGATCTTTTTATCATAAACCTATCCCCATGATTGGATTAATCTTATGGCTATTTCTTCAATGCACGCGAAAGTATAACATCCCATGGAAGGAGTGTCAAGGTAATGGGAAAAGAGGAAAAATTTAATCTATCTTAACTTCTTTGATAAAATTTAAATTTTTGTCGTATTTGATGAGCTTGTTTCTTGAAGAAACAACAATAATTCCGCCATCTGCAGTTTGAAAAACGTTTTGACCAGTACCTGCATTCTTTGCTGCCATCTCATGCAAACCCTCCATGGGGTCTTTTGATACCTGCGGCTGACACATTGGCTGTTGGGGCACTGGTTTAGAACAATGATGTTTTGAATGGCATTGAGCAGACTTCTCTGTTTTTGAATTTTGTACTGCAGAAGGCGCATTGCGCCTTTTCATAAACTCTTCCAAAGCGTCTTTTTCTTCATCAAAATGAGGATTAGCCGCCTTTAAAACCGCCTGCGCTGCATCTGTTGCTGGTTTTTGATTAGGAATATTTTGAGCAGGTTGATGTGACATCTCTGGGACTTTGGCTAACAAAGCATCTGGGGCTTTCCCATCAATAGATTCAATCTCCCCAAGAAAATAAGTTTTTGGGATACCTTTCACATCCAACATAACACGAAACTCGGTCTGTTCAAGAATTGTACCCACCACCTTAGCGCCAGATAAAAGGAGAACCTCTGCCCCCTGGGCTGTGGTTGCAGAATAAAAACACGCCATAAGCATCATCAAGGATCCAACAAAGACTTTATTCATTATATGCCCTCGTTCAAAGTGATTTAAATTTTAAGATAAAAATAAATTAAATCTATTTAGGTCAATAGTCAATGGATATTTGAAATTTTAAAATAGCACTTTAACTTTACAATAAACCCTTGTTTCAATAAAATGCTACACAATGAAACTTTCTGTAAAAACTATTTTTCTCATTCTGACTATTCTTATCTCTGGCCTCTTTGTTTGGCCTGAATTAAATTTTCAAGACAATCTCGCCCAAGGAGATCATGGCAGGGATTTATACGCCTTTGACGCGGTCACCAAGGGAGATTTGCCTTACCATGATTTCTGGTGGGTGTATGGGCCGCTCATGCCCTATTATTATGGCTTGTTTTTTAAAATATTCGGCACGCATATCTCCAGCGTACTTCTAGGCCGGGCGTTATTAGTCGTGTTGTGTTCCGTCTTTTTTTATTTATCAGCTTCTTGCCTCATGACGCCAGGCCTTGCCTTTTTGGCCTCTCTGTGGGTTACACAAAGCCGCCAGGAATTTTTCTTCACCTACAATCGGATCGGCGGTATTGCCGCGGAACTTTTCATTATTTTTTGTCTTTTGTCGTACCTGCAAATAGGCGCTATCCGTTATTTATGGCTTTCATTATTGGCTGCATTTATCCTGGCCCTGATAAAAATTAATTTCGGCCTGGCCGCGTTGGCTGGCATTGTCATCGGTGTTTTATGGATAGACTATTCAAAACAATATCGCTTCTCCCTGGAAAAAAAGAAATTTTATCTAGGCGCTGTATTTTTTGTTCCACTGGCCTTGAGCATCATTTATGGACTCTTGCTCAAAAACCTGCCGCTTTATGCCATCAGGCAATGCATGCCTTATTTTGGTGATGATCAACCGTATCACGCCTCGCCCTGGATGGTCATCCCCTATTATTTCATGCAGCATTTCTTGACCTTGGTGAAAACAAAACTCGGAATCCCTATTGGCATCATCTTGCACGGGGCAACCCTTCTTGGCGCCTGGGCTCTTATCTTTAAAAAAGTGGAAAAAGAACACCGCCAAAATATTCTCCTTGGTTTGGGGATTTTGGGAATATTTTTTGTCGTCTATTTCCATGAATTTTTAGTCAGCGGTATCTGGTACCGCTGTTATTGGTCCATGCCTTTTTTAGACATGTTCCACTTTGTCATGATTGGCTTAAGCTTGCTGCTGCTTCCTAAAATAGTACGTATTTTTATTTTAATTGTGTTATGGACCTTAACGTTGTTGGGCATAGCCGCGCATATCGGAAGCATCCAGGCCCAAAAAACGCCTGACCGGTATTTAAGGGAAGATCGAGGACGAATTTATACAGCCAATGAGCCTCAATGGACAGACACCGTCACCAGGGTCTCTGATTATTTAAATGCCGCCCTTCAAAAAGATGAAACGTTTTTGGCCCTGCCTTACGATTGCCTTTACTATTATTTAACCAATAGACAAAGCCCGACAAGACAGCTCATCTTTTTTGACCACATCAAAATCCCTCAGGAACAGGAAGTCTCCATCATCAAAGAATTGGAAAAGAAAAATATGGCCTATGTTCTGATGTCAAACCGAATGATTTCTGACGAGAATGGCTTAGGCGTATTTGGCAAAACGTATTGCCCGCTGCTTGGCCAATATATCCAGGCCCATTATAAGCCCCTCATCAGGCAAGGCGGTGACTGGACCAAGCGTCCAGGGCCAATGGCCAATCACGGGGTCATTATCCTAAAAAGAATATCCTAAGAAATAAAGATGAATACATGAAGAGGCGCGGGCCTTGGACAAAGGCTTTTGCAACTGCTTGATCAGATCAACGGCAAAGTCTCGAACACGTGCGTCTCTTTCGCCAATAACAACAATAGCATCCACGCCATTAAGAAGCGCAACGCACGCCCCAATG
>JADFXW010000028.1:4495-7574 GCA_015233375.1 Candidatus Omnitrophota bacterium
CAACTGGTATAAATAAATTTCCCTGGCAAAGCGCGCCTTTGCATCTCGTCGGGCAAGAATGTCTTTAATATCCAGGTCCTTTCCTAAGAGCGACTTAAACCCGCTTTTTTCTGATAATATCTTCTTTATTTCTTGGGCAGACTTGCCACCAGAAAACATTTGAAAAACAATAGAGGTGTCTATCCCGCCACAAGCTGTTTTAGACAATATCCCATCTGTATCAGAAAATCCATCTGTCAAACTTATGGGCTTTCCGTTTTTAATGGCCACCACATTACTATAATTATCAAGAACCACTGAAACTGTCTTTTCGAAACGCTTTTGCCTTTTCTCTGATATTTTTTTGACTCCCCATTCATGGACAGGGCCTAATCGACCCTTTCGATAAATGCCTTTGTCCCTATATTCAATGGGAATAGCAAAGGCTTTTGCATACTCTGGCAGGGAAGAAAAAAAATTATCTTTTTTCATTTTTTCCCCCTAGTAAACGTCCCCCTTCAAGGCATATCATTAATTCCTCCTGGGTGGGCATGCTGATGATGGATACCGATGATTTTTGTGCTTGTATAAAACTGGCCACATTCGCGGGCGCTTTATTATTTTTTGTTTTATCAATAAAGATACCTGCCCATTCCAAAGATTGACACGCCTCTTGACGAATCAAAGGATTGCCCACACCAATATCATCGGTAAAAATAAGCGCATCTATCTTTCCCTGTAAAACCATGACATAGCTGCCAATGTAACTCTTAAGCCTGTGGATATACATATCAAAGGCAAGCTTTGCTTTCTTGGCAAACCCCTTGCTTTTTAGTTTAGCGATGATATCCGTAATATCGCTGGAAAACCCTGAAATCCCGCGAAGTCCACTTTTATTATTCAGCAAGGTCTCGACCTGATGAGCCGACAATCCGCATTTTTGGATCAGGTACAAAATGACCATGGGATCAATGTCTCCGCTTCGCGTACTCATGATAAGCCCAGAATTGGGAGAAAATCCCATCGAGGTATCAATAGAAATCCCGTTTTCTATGAGCGCCACACTGGCACCCCCTGTCCCTAAATGGCAGATGATCGCGTTTATTTTCTTTAATGGTTTCTTTAACAGCGAAGGCAATTGGTCACAAATATAAGAATAAGAAATCCCGTGAAAACCAAAACGCCGGAATTTATATTGGGTAATGATTTCTTTGGGTAACGGATAGGTGTATGCTTTTTCAGGAAGACTTGAGTGAAATGCTGAATCAATGACCAGATAATGCGGAACATGAGAAAACGCCTTCTTGGACTCCTTAATCACATTAAAAGAAATGGGATTATGTAAAGGAGCAAGAGGCAGGCATTCTTTTATCTTTTTCATGCTCTGGGCATTAATGAGGCTTGAGCGTTTAAAATATTCTCCGCCATGAACAAACCTGTGTCCCACAGCATCCACAGGGATTTTATTTTCTTTAATATAATTTGAAGCCAGAACCGCCGCGGTCTTATGATCTGCAATAGGCACTTGAATCTTTTCACTATGGCCATTATAGACATTTTCTATAAAAGAGGGCTCAACCCCTTTGACTCCCACACGATGGGCCTTGCCTTTAAATACCACGTTGGCCTTGCCAGCTTTCTGGTAATTAAAAACCTTATAGTTTAATGAAGAACTGCCTGCGTTAAAAACTAGATAGTGCATATTGTTTATCGAAATTAATAATAAAGTTTAAAGAAGAAGTTTTTTTCTGTGCCCTGACAACCGTAATGGCCGTGCAGTCGATAATATCCTCAACAGAACAACCACGAGACAAATCACTACAAGGTTGTAAGGTGCCTAATATAATAGGTCCAATAGCCCGCGCATGGGCAAGCCTTTCCGTCAACTTATAACAAATATTCCCAGCATCAAGCGTCGGGAATATCAAGACATTGGCACGACCTGCCACGTCACTGTTCTTTAATTTTAATGCAGCCACCTGCGGCACAAGGGCGCTGTCCGCCTGAAGCTCTCCGTCAATCAATAAACCTGGCTTGAGCTTCTTTGCCATATCAACGGATTGTTTGACCTTATCCACCCATGGGCCTTGGGCGCTTCCTTTAGTGGAAAAACTCAACATCGCAACCCTGGCTGGAACATCCATGGTATCCTCAAAGAATTGCGCGCTTAAAACAGCAATCCTGGCTAGTTGTTCCGGGCCTGGATCCGGGATGACCCCGCAATCAGCAAAACACAAAAGCCCTCCCTTCCCATAGTCGCAATGAGGTATCCCCATTAAAAACGCGCTTGAGACCAGGCCTATCCAATCGTTGATATCAAGGCAATGAATGGCCGCACGCATGACCGTGGCGGTCGGATGGGACGCGCCTGATACAAGTCCATCGACAAATCCGCATTTGAGCATCATGGCCGCATAAAAGTGCCTGTCCTCCATTAATTCACGCGCTTTTTCCATGGTCATCCCTTTGGCTTTGCGCATTTCATAAAGGAGATAGGCAAATTGCAGCTTTTGGTCTGGGTCTATATCTTCGGCCCCAAGCAAAACTGGCTCTGCGATTCCCTCCGCACGGATATAATCAACAGCGCTTAAGATGCGCGGATCTTCTGTCTCAGGGAAAATAATTCTTTTAGGATCTCTTTGGGCCTTTTGGCGAATGCTTTGAATAACGTCTGTATACATAATCGTCCTCTTTTCTCCTTAACCATAAAGACAGGCTTCATTTTTTCCAGCTTCTTTAGCCATATATAACCCCACATTCGCCTGCAAGAAAAATTCCTGAGGAGTCATGCCACTAATAAACCTTGAAAGCCCAATGCTGCAGGTCATTTGTTGTTCTGCCATTTTTTCTTGGATAGCATCTTTCACTTTCTTGGCTAACTCAAGGACCTCTTCTTTCCTGGTTTCAGGAAGGATGACTAAAAACTGGTCCTTGGCTTGACGGCAAATCACATCTGATGGGCGTAAGGTTGTTTTTAACACCTGGGCCACCTTCTTTAATAGATCATCTGCCTCTGAACGGGTATATTTTTCATTCATGCGGCTGAAATCATCGATATCTATCATCATCAAGCCCATGGGTCTAAACACCCACTCCACCC
>JADFXW010000028.1:7598-13911 GCA_015233375.1 Candidatus Omnitrophota bacterium
GTCATAAAATACGGATAACTATACAGGCCAGTTAAGGGATCAATAATCATATGCTGAAAATCAAGCGCTGATTTATCTTCAAAAGAAGGCAGGTCTGGCAGGGCACGCTCTTTCTTTTTTCCCGTTGTTTCCTCTGCAACCTCCTCAACAATACCTCTGACCCCAACAGGTTTACCGTCTTTATCATTGATATAGCTGCTTTTGACCGAAATGGTGATACTGCTGCCATCTTTGCCAACCATGTTAATGGTATAGTCTGAAACATGTCCCTTTTGAGAAAGCTTTTTCAAAAATTCGTCCCTATCTTCCTTGCGTTGATAAAGATTTTCAGCCATGTTAAGCCCCACGATTTCATCCTTGGTGCCATATCCCAACATCTGGGCAAAAGCATGATTGGCAAATGAAATATTGCCTTCAATATCGGACACATAAAATCCATTCTTCAGGCCATCCACCACCTCTTCCAAATCAAACCTTGGCACAGAAAGCCGCGCTTTGGGCTTTGTGATCCTTCTTTTTGTGGTATTGTTCATAAACATCTCCTGTAAATAGTAGGTTAATATTGTTAAATATTAGTTAACACTTTGGTCAAAAAAAATGATTAAAAACTAGGCGGGGTCACAACCCATAAGGCTTCGGTTTCTCCTTTGTGTAAATTTTTAAAAGAATGCGGAGTGCTGGAATTAAAATAAATACTGTCCCCTTTTTTTAAATAATACGTCTTATCCGCTAATGAAATTTCCAAGGCCCCTTTTAAAATCAAGACAAACTCCTGACCATAATGCACATAGGAATTCTCGCCAGAAACCGCATTATGCCCAAGCTTGAATAATAACGGCTGCATCTGCTTATACGGATTCGGTTCTGACAATAAATACATTTGAATCCCATCGCCGCTCTGTTTAAAAGCTTTGCGCTCATCCTCGGTCGTGACAAGTTTTTCGCCGCCTTGAGCCGTGGAATCCCCAATAAGATTCCCTACCGTTGTTTGCAAGGCATCCGCAATAGCTTTCAAGGTCGCAAGCGAAGGAGACGCCTTGCCTCCTTCAAGTTGAGAAAGAAAACTGGGAGAAACCCCCACATCTTTTGATAAATCCCGTAACGTGATGCCCTGCTCTTCACGTAACCGTTTAACAGAAACTCCTATGTTCATCATGTTTTCACCTTGATTAAACTATACCTGATGAATAAAAGATTGTCAAGAAGAAATGTTAACTGCTGATTAAACGCGTTAACCAATAGTTATCTTTTTCTAATTGTTCACTACAGGTAAACATTTGAAAACAGGACAGTGACCCTATCCCTTATGCCTCTGTTTATACTATTTTACCATCCACCAAATGAATTTGTTTTCTTGCTAATTGGGCAAAGCCTGCGTCATGGGTCACCATAATGACGGTTGTCCCTTGTTCTTGATTGACGCGGGTCATAATATCAATAACGATTTTGGCATTAACCGAATCTAAAGCGCCCGTTGGCTCATCGGCAAAGATGTATTTAGGCTTCATAATCAAGGCCCTGGCAATAGCCACCCGCTGTTGCTCCCCGCCAGATAATTGTCGGGGCAATCTTTTCTCTTTGCCCTTTAAACCAAATTGGTTTAACAAATCAAGCGCATACCCCTCTTTTTGCTTCATTTGATTTGTTTTACGAGCAGGCATTAAAATATTTTCAAGGGCCGTTAATTCAGCAAGAAGATAATGAAACTGAAAAATAAACCCCATTTTCAAATTACGAAACTGATACAGATCATCCGGTTTTAAATCGCTTACTTTCATTCCATCAATCTCGACAAATCCTTCGGACGCTATATCCAAAGAGCTTAATAAATACAATAACGTGCTTTTGCCTGATCCTGAACGACCCACAAAGCTCACAAATTCACCATCAGCAATGGTCAAATTAATATTATTCAAAATCCTTGTTTGTGGATTTCCAATGACCTTGCCCACATTAACTAAGTTTATCGCCATATCACTCTGCCCCAGCTCGAATAATCTCAATAGGTGTTAATTTCTCAGCTGTCCGGGCCGGCTGGATACTGGATATAATGGCCGACATCATGCTTAAAATGGCGGCTTGAATATAAATTCCGTTTGCAAATGAAATTTGCATGGTTCCGCCGGCACCGGAATCTATAGGACCATGGACGGCTGGTAATGTCGACGCATATTTACACACCAGAAATCCAACCAGCAAACCTGTCATAGTGCCCATAAGGCCAACCATCAAGCCTTGCAAGAAAAATAATTGTAAAATGTCTCCATCGGTATATCCCATGGAACGAAGGATGGCCACATCCTTTCTTTTTTGCATGACGGTCATATTCAAGACGTTAAATATTCCAAAACCAGCCACCAAAATAATGGAACCTGTAGACATAAAACGGATAAAATCCTGGATGGCAAAAACATTAAAAATACTCCCATTGATTTCATCCCAGCTTTCTACCTTTTCAAGCCCAAAATGGCCCCAGGTTTTTGCAATAAACGAGGCTTGTGAAAAATCGACTAATTTAACAGCAATCACATTGACTTTATTAAGAGTATTATTGACCTTCTGGACATCAGCCAATGAGCTATAGGCTTGCGAATCCGCGTTATTATTGCCAAACTTATAAATAGCCACCACTTTAAAAGGCGTGGCTGGCCTATCGGCTAATGAAACTAAAACATTTTGGTATAGATGGACCCCCAAACGTTTTTGTAACTGCTCACCAATGGCTATACGATTTCCACCGGTGGCAAGGTCTTCAAACCTGCCTTCAATAACATGTTTAGATATTGTTGATACTTTAACTTGAGCATACGGATCACAGCCTGTTAAACTTGAAGACACATTGCTTTTCCCAACACTAAACACAACGCCCGCTGTTAATTGCCCGGAAAAAGCAGCCACACGCTTGTCTGATTTAAGGCGATAATACCATTGTTGAGGATTTTCAATCAGGGCATTATCCTTACGCCCGGAAGGTGGCTGAATCCAAAAAACATGCAGGGCTGGAAACTTTATAGACTGGTCCAAGGAGTGCTGCGATAAAAATTCCTCCCGAGATTCTATATGAATATGCGCATCATTATTAACTAACTGATCAATGATGTATCCCCTAAACCCAAGCATGAGCCCAGAAATGCCCACAAAAGCCACTGTCCCAAAAAAAATACCTAAAATGGTAAAAAAAGTTTGCTTCTTTTTTGAGAATAAATACCGAAAGGCCAAAAAAATCATGGTTTACCTTTACTCCTGATTAATAATTTATCCCCAACATGGATATTATGAGAGACTATCTCAGCCATTTCAGAATCAACAAGGCCTAATTGAACATCAACTGTCTTTCGCTGGCCTGTGCCATCAACAAGATTCACCTTGTTGTCATTCAAAGATGTAATGGGCACTACTATAGAATTATGATGAATACTAATGGTTATCGCCACATCCGCGGTCATGCCAGGCAGAATTTCTAAAGGCAGCTTGGCCGCATCAATCCGTACTAAAAAATCGGCGTCATTTGAATAAACAGCATCAACCACTCCTTTAAAAGAGCGGTCCCTTAAGCCATCAAAACTTAAAAAGGCCTCTTGTCCCACCTTCACTTTAAGAGCTCCTCTCTGCTCCAAAGAGACAAGCAAATACCTGTCATTTAAGTCCACCAAATTTAAGATGCCTGTTTGTGCAAAAACGGTCTCGCCTGCCTTATAAGGCAAGGATGTGACAACGCCATCAAAAGGGGCCGTAAAAACCGTATTGTCATCTAAAACAAGCAATTTATCTGCCGCCTTAACCTTATCTCCTTCTTTAACCAATATTTTACTTATTGTCGCTGTTACTCCGGACTTGATTTGATAGCTTTTATTGGCCTTCACTGTTCCTATACCATAAACACTCTCTAAAATATCCCCTTTTTTCACCTCAAATGTTTCGTGGATTTTTGATTTCTTAAAAACGGTCATGACCAAAAAAAGGACAAGGATAACTATGAAGCCTAAGAATATCTTATTATGTAATATGGGCCATTTTTTCATGAGGGTTACTCCAACTGATTTATTGAGTCGCTGGTTAAAGATTTTAGCTTTGCTATACTATATTGTGTTGCTATAACCGCACGGTCATACAATCTCTTCGTTTCATAAAAATTGGAAATAGCTATCAAAACATCTAAATGAGGGGCCAGTCCCATCGCATTATCTTTTCTCAAGGACTCACAATATTCTTGTGATTTGCTTACCGCTAAACCTAATTTTTTCTGATTTTCCTCATTAGCCAATACTGTTTTATACGCAGAACGGATATCCCTTATAGATTCATCTTTAAGCTCTTGCAGGTAGTTTTCCTTCTGGGCCAAAAGCCCCCGGTATTCACGAACCTGCGAATACGTGTCCCCTCCATTAAAAATGGGGACCTTGACTTTTAACATCATGTCCCAATCGACCCCGTTATACCCATCTTGACGTTTAACATAATAATTGCCTTCAATATCCGCTTGAGGAAGGTAACCTGAACGGGCACTTAAAACTTGTTTCTCAGCGGCTTTTAAATTTTCCTGGGCCTCTTTAATCAAAGGACGATTATCAGAAAAACTTAACCAGTAATTCAAATCTTTATCTTCAAATGGATGGGGCAGAGGGTTATCTAATACAATGTCATCAGATAGACCTGTTAAAAAGGAAAAGGCCTCACGTTGGGCATTAAGAAGGCCTTTGTTATTCGCCCTATTGGCTTCTAGCGTCGCCAACAAAGATTCCACAGAAAGATAGTCTGACCGCCTGGCCCTTCCCTTTTTAATCAAATGATCTATTTCCTGCAGACGTTGCATATACGTTTCTTTTTCTTGATTATAGTTCATTTCATCAGCTTCATACTCAAGGACATTGAAATAAGAACTAGCCACATCATCGTATAACTGCAATTTCGCCTGTTCTAAAGCCCAAGCATAGGCTTTCGCTTCGGATTGCTTTTGTTTAAGATTAGCAAAATCTTTAAAACCATTAAATATGGTCTGGTCAGCAGTTAATTTTTCAGTGGTTTGTTCAGTCAAATGACTGGGCAAAGACCCTCCGGTCAAAAAACCGCTAATGGAGGAAGGTTTTTCTTGTTTAAAATAGCTGTAATTATAATCAAGCGTCGGCAAAAAAGAGGCCTTGGCCTGACTTATCCTTGCACGAGCTTGCTCAATCATGGAAAGATTGTCTTTTAAGGTGTAACTACGAAGAAGGGCTAACTGATAACACCTGGGAAGGTCATATTTAATTCCTGGCTCATTATCTGCAAAACAAATGTTGTTATTCGTTATGATGAGTAAACATAAAACCGTTATCTTAACAATTTGAAATCTCATAATAAACGAATCACGATCTGGTAATCATTCAGCCCCAACTTCTTTTTAGGCTTTTTTAATGGCGGGAACAACGGGGCTATGCGCAGACTAAACCAGCTTTCCTGTTCGACGAATAATTTGACCAAAAATAGTGCCCGCAGATTTATTAAATTCTACAGGAGTATACCCTATCACTTTGTTTCATAATTAATGATAGTTTATCATATTTTGACGGTTAAAAAATATTTTTATACAGGTGTTTTGAAATTTGAAAGCAGCGATGTCTCCCTGGCAGGTTTAATACTGAGAATCACAGGGGTTAAACCATCAATATGAATTTTACTCAAATCCTGCTGGCAATGGTGCGGGCCATATTTTTCGAAAATGATTCTTGCGTTTAGTATAACTAAATGCTAATATGATTAACGTATGGTTAACCGTCAGTTCTGGCTCAGCCAATTAGATAAAGCCTTCAGACGACATTCTGTCATCTGGTTATCGGGAGTCCGCCGCTCTGGAAAAACCTTCCTTTGCCAAAGCCTGCCCAAAGTTGAATACCTTGACTGTGAACTTCCCAGCACCAGACGTATGTTGGAAGATCCGGAATATTTTCTTTCAGAACAATCAGGAAAAACCTTGATACTTGATGAGATACATCGCTTGGACAACCCTTCAGAACTATTAAAGATTGCCTCGGATCATTTTAAAAAGGTCAGGATCATTGCCACAGGCTCCTCTACTCTCGGAGCCAGCAAAAAATTCCGCGATACCCTAACTGGCCGTAAAATGGATGTCTGGCTAACGCCCATCATAGCCCAAGATCTTAAAGATTTTGGACAACCCTCTCTTGAGCACCGGCTCCTTCGCGGAGGCCTGCCGCCATTCTTTATGGCCAAACAACACGATGAGAAAGCTTTCACAGAATGGATAGACGGATTCTGGTCTAAAGATATTCAGGAACTATTCCGTCTAGAAAAGCGCTATTCTTTTCAAAAATTT
>JADFXW010000029.1 GCA_015233375.1 Candidatus Omnitrophota bacterium
CAAATTGACCCTGAAATTGTGTAGGAATAGAGAAGCCTGCGGGGTTAATGCCTGCCCCTGCCATAGACGCATGATGCCAGGTCGATCCTCCATCCGTTGAATATTTCATAAAGACCCATACCGCGTCATAACTGGTTTGATTTCGCCAACTATTATCCTGATTTAAATTAAAAGAAAATGTGATTGTCCCTGTGGCTGTATTGGCGCTCACCTCATCTAAATTACTTAACTTCAAGTTACTAGCCAAACCCGCAGGGGCCAGAACGCATATCCCTATTAATAAGAGAAGAGAGACTCTAATTGCCATCATAAGTCCTAACACCTCGCCCCCCAAAAGTATTAAGGGCATCTGTTGATGTTAATGCTGCTTCTATACGATCTGATGTTCTTAAATAATTAGCACTATCATTCCATGAACCACCCCGAAATCCTGAACCTGCAGCACCAACAACACCATTCTGAGGATTAGCATCCATTCCAGGCCATCCAGGAACATTCGCATTGCCTTCATATCCTGAAGTTGAATTAAGAAGACCGGTTCCTTCACTTCCAGTAAAAGTCAAACCTACACTATTGCCAATAGTTACAACACGTTCTTTCAAATTTCCTCCTAAATCCATGACCCCATAAAAGGAAGCCCCAGAACTTGTCCTTGTTGCATTGGCGCCTGCAAAAATACCCCCACGCAAAGGGCCTTGAATATATTCAGGCCCTATAGATGTGTCCCCACCAGACAAGGTTGAACTATTATAATTAGCATTACCAGATCCTGTTATGGCCTCTTTCCCATCTTCTGAAGTACCGCTTATTATAGACGCAGCTGTCACTGTTTGATTGCCCCAAACATATTCACCTGCAAAAGGAACAAGGGGACCACGGGACATTTTTTCAAACTCTAATTCTGTCATTGGACGAAGGGCTGCCCAATCCAAGAACGCGGCTAAATCCATCCAACTTAAAAAACCCAAGGCACGCGCTGGCCGTTGAGTTGAGCACACCAATGGCGAACCTGAACAGCTAATAGTGTTGCGATAAGCAACATTGGTAGTATTTTTATGATGATTGTCTGATAAATCGCGATTAAGACGCCAAGCCGCTGGTACAGAATTCATAAACTGCACCCACTGGCCTTCATTAATTTCATATTTCATAACATAAAAAGCGTTATAACCTTTAGGAAAAGTCGCTGGAACAGTAAATTGTGATCCTGAAGGAAATTCTCCACCATTTCCTCCTGAAACATAATAATAGGCCCCTGAAGCTGCATTGGTCACAGGTATTGGATTCTCACTACTAATATACCAAGGAGTCGTATCTGTTGAACCACTTACCAATGAGGCTGTACTTGCCCCATAATCACCTGCATAAAAAGAACCTTGAGGAATAAAGACCATTTCTAAACCAAACACATTCGCATAAATCTGATCGTCATTTGTAAAACCACAACTTTGATAATTAACTGTCAACTGCACATTCTGAGTATTAATGTTCCCCAAGAAGCCAGTAGATGCTGGCTCCAAGAATGCTCCCATCTCATCCTGAGGCACATAAATCTGCAAATTACTCCCAGTACCCGTTGATGTCCCAGAAGGGCTCACACCGCTTGCCGTCATTTGACAAACCCCTGAATTTGTAGAGGTTATCTGGGAATTATTCAAACGTACCGTCAACCAAACGGCATCATGATTAATTTTATTACGCCAAGAATTTTGCCAGCTCACATTAAAAGACAGAACTACCGTATGAGCATTAGGATTACGGGTACCTAATACCACATTCGTTACTGACAAATTATTCGCATAAACTGGTGTTGCCAACAATAATCCCAGCGCTGCTATACCAATTTTTCCGAAATATCGGGGCATAAAATATAATTCTATCGTGTTAGATTAAAATTATTATCATTCTTATCCAATGGAGAATCAACCTTACTGCGCAAACTAAACTTCGCTGTCATGATCTTCTCTTTAACCGCAGCGACATCAGACGCATCTGGTTTTAAATACAAATACCATTGATAATGCTTAAGAGCTGTTTCCTGATCCCCCAAATATTCACCACTGACAAAAGCCAAATTATAATGGGTATCAGGGTCATTAGGAACCAAATCCACTGCCTGGTAATATTCAACCACCGCTCTCTGATACTCGCCGCGTTCGAAATAAATATTACCCATATTGTAATGAGCCTTGGCCAATTCTTCCCTAAATTTTTGATTTGCAGGATCCACGTCTGCGCTTTTAGCAAGCATTTCATTAGTCTTATTTTCTAATTCTAAGGTCGTCTGATGGATTTGTTCCTGGGCAACCGCCTTTTTAGCGCTTTCATTTTGTTCCGCAGCCATTTTGGCTTCCAATTCTTGCATTCTCTTCTGATAATCCGCGTCCTTATCCGCTAAAAGGCCACGAATATCTTGAATTTCCTGTGTATATTTCTTATTAAGGCTTTCAACCCTGCGGATTTCCTTAACAAATTCTTCGCGTTCTGCTTGGGCCTGATCAGTACCGTTACCTGCAGTTTGTTGCGGAGGCATCGTAGACGCAGAATCATCCGCAAAAACCTTTGGGCTTACGCCTAAAAGGACTGCCATAAAAAATATCGCTGTTATTGCCCTCATATGTTGATATTTAAAATCCTCTTTTATTGGTCCCATGGTTTTATCTCCATCCTTGGAATTATTTAGAAACGCTTTCGTTATACGCCTTTGTTCCCTTAATCGTGCCAACAGTTTTTTCATAATTATCTCCACCTTTAATAATATGTGGAGTAAGCAAAATGACTATTTCAGTATTGGTGATAGAGTCAGAGGTGCGGCTAAAAGCCCCGCCAACAAATGGAATATCCATAAGACCTGGTATGCCCTTCTTCCTATGCACCTTATCTTGTTTACGTAACCCTGCCATGACAATGGTTTGTCCATCCTTAACCATGACAGAGGTCTCCATTTCAGTCTTGTTAACCTGAGGAATTGTACTGCCTTCAGATGAAGTGATTTCTTTAACCACTTCTGAAATTTCTGGCGTCAACTTCATGGTCACCATGCCATCATCATTAATAATAGGAATAACGCTTAATTTCAAACCAACATCCACAAAACGCACATCGTCTGACGTGATAGCATTAACACCCGTACCATTGGTGGTCGCCACAATATAAGGGACAGTGTCTCCCACATGTATCTTTGCCTCTTCATTATTAGTCACCAAAATTTGAGGAGTTGAAAGAATTTTGGTATCACTGACCTGTTTCAAGGCCCGGATGGCTGACGTAAAGTCCGTGCCAGAAAAATTACCAAAACCAATACGGCCAAAGGTACTAGATAAACTGTCTG
The DNA here is from genome assembly GCA_015233375.1 of Candidatus Omnitrophota bacterium. GTDB lineage: Bacteria > Omnitrophota > Gorgyraeia > Zapsychrales > Fredricksoniimonadaceae > JABDGZ01. The sequence continues at coordinate 3,332 of JADFXW010000029.1, forward strand.
AGGAAGAAGAACTAGTAGCATTCAAAGCAGCCTCATCCAAGGTGCTACTTGAAAATTTAGCCACCTGATGGCCACTTTGTTTAATAGGCGCTGTGATGTCCATTCCAATATCATAAGTGGGGCTGACAACAATCTGTAAAACCCTCGCCTCAATCAAAACCTCCTTGGTTGGAACATCCAAACTGCTGACAATTTTTGCCACCTCATCTCGTCGACCAGGAAAAACCCTAACAAACACTTGATTGCTGCGCTCATCAGCAGTGATGGTACCCACCGCTTTCGCATCAATGCGGGTGCGTAGTTTTTCTGCAACCACATCTGCCTTTGCATACTTCAAATTAAGGACCACTGTTTCCAAAGGCTTCTCAATCTGTTCGATGGTCTTTTTCATCATGGCCAAAGATTGCGGGGTATCAACCAATACCACAGAACCCGTATCTTCATCGATAATAATCTTGCCACGATTACTGCGCATATTATCCAGCGCCGCTAAAACATAGCTGGGTTTTGCATATTGCAGGTGCACAATACTAACCTGTGTCTTATCACCAAATTGCTTGCCATACATGGCCTCATATTCACCGGCCGTCATCACCTGGATGATATCATCATCAATGTGATACGCCAATTTATTGGACATGATCACAATATCCATCGCGTCCTTGATGTTTACCTCATGCAAAAGGACCGTGCTTCGACCTTCCACCGTCGGAGCAATGATCACATTAAATTCCCCTTTTTGAGCAAGGAATTTAATAACATCCACAATATTCATATCGCGGATGTCCAACGTAATCTTGCGCGCCATCCTTTCTTCCAAAGAGTCCTTAGGCTCGGTCATCATAATGGGTTTAATTGCTTGTGCCCCATCATCTGTTTGCGCTTTTGTGGTACCGCCAAAAGCGACCATGACCGCCAGGCCAACAGATAATAAAATTAAAAACTTAAAGTTGGGGATGTGTTTGCTCATAGCTTTATTGTCATCTCCTCGTTTTCGTGACTGAAGACCGCTCTATCCGTATAGATGGCCTTGACAGTGACGCCTCCTAATTTTTCACCTTGCTTAAGAAAAACCGTTTCATGTGTTTTTGCATTCTCAATCATAACTGATGCTGTCTCTGGTAGATCCAACCACGAAATACCGACCATTTTATATTGAGACATGTCCTGCTTTAAACCTTCGGCTAAAGCCTTTGCCGCAGCTTTAGGGGCGTATGGTTTGAAAATATTTCTTTCATTGACTTTCTTCAGGTAATAATCCACTTTCCTCACAGAGGGTTGCATCATCTCAGACAAAGGGATAGATTGTCTACCATCACCAGAAAAAGAAACCTCGCTTGTTAATAACGCATAACCGGAACGTAACTCAAAGACCACCGCCATAATACAAACAAAAATGCCTAAAAATAACAAGACGTTCAAAGTATGTATACTGAAGGTGAATTTGAATTGTTTTGCGCCAGACGCAGGCGTCGTGGATGATTTAGCAGCGACGGAAACGCCTTTCTTCTGCATCATCTTCAACAGTTTTTCTTCTGCTGATTCTTTAGCCATAAAAGTCTGATGTTACCCTTTCCGTCGGTAGTTATTGATATTTAATATCTTAGGGTCGGTTTAAAAATCTTTTCTGTCTTATTATACTTATCATATTAACATGGCTAATAAGTGTTTCAATAAATTATTCAAAAATTTTTAACATTTTTTTAACAAAATATGCCAAAAAACCCGTCGAGAAACCAAAAAGACGCGCAAAAGCCCTTACAAACATTACGGAACCAAAGAAAATCCCTTCAAATAACGCACTTGTCATAACAAAGGCCCAGATCATTTCAAACAATAAAAAAAGTCCCCAGGCTAAAAGAAATATTTTATTTAATACAGTAAAACAAAAGCAGCTGGCAACAAGCCACCAGACGCCTAAAGGCAGCTCTATCATATCTTTCCAGAAAGTATACCCATCGCCTGCCATCATCGTTGGATGGTCGTTATACATCTTAACCCTCCAAAAACCATGCCTAAATTGTTCCTTCAAATACCTGAATATTTGAGTTGGATGATAATGATCTACCAAGGCTTTACGATTAAAAAAGATACGCCAACTCTTTCTAATTTTATAACTTAAATCATTGTCCTCACCACTGGCATGACGGTACGCTGTATTAAAACCCCCAACAGCCTCAAATACACTCTTTTTCACGCAAAAGTTATAACTGCCAAAGGCATTAGGATAATCCGGCATTAAATGGACATGCCGCCAAAGTATCTCTTTGTAAACGCATCTAGCTAAAATGGACGCCCTATTGGCAATGCCATAACTTCCTGCTACTACTCCAACCTCTTGCCTCACAAAGCCTTTCATTAGTTCTGAAATCCAATCCTCATGAGGAATACAATCTGAATCTGTAAAAACCAAATATTCCCCTTGCGCCAAACTCGCCCCACAGTTACGGGCAGAAGCAGGCCCCGCATTGTTCTGACGCACATAACGTACTGTTGGAAATGAAGTTACAACATCTTTAGTGGTATCTAAAGACCCATCATCCACCACAATCACCTCAATAGGATCTGGATATATTTGGCGAGATAACGCTTCAAGCGTTTGACCAATAGTCGCTGAAGCATTATACGCAGGTATAATAACACTTACAGAAATGGGGGACATAGAAACCAACAAAATTTTTATAAATATTAAGTGAAAAGGTTATTTGTCATCTTTCACTTGCTTCTTCAATTCTTCAAATTCCAACTCCAATAAAGCAATTTTTTGAGCCATCAGATCATTACGATTATTCTGCTGACACAAAAACACGGTCAACAAAAGGCTTAAAAACACAAACACACATAAAAGTGCAAAAAAAATGAAATTGCTGGGCAGCTCAAAACCAAGCCAAGCCGAGCACGCATAAAGCAAACGGTAAAAAATGGCAAAGAAAACTGCCCCAGCAGACGCCATCATCCAACCAATCGCATACTTAAACGTTAGACGCTGTCTACGCACCAATTCAATCACAAATAAAAAAATAGCGGAGGAAACAAAAATAGCCAGCAGATGAATGTTCATACCTTACCCGCTCCTGGACTGACCTGTATCATGCGCAAAAGAATCGCCAAGGTCACCTTAGCCATGTAATAAACAGTTTTAAAATAACGAATAGAGCTGCTTCCTGCTTTTCTTTTTCGCATCACCACCGGCAATTCAAGAATACACCCCCGAGCCTGATGGGCGACCACAATAGCCTCAGGCTCAGGAAAGTCATGAGGATAATAAGCTGCAAATAACGCAATCATTTTTTTATTGTACGCCCTAAAACCCGACGTAGGATCCTTTATCTTGACACCTGTTAAGGCATTAATCAAATAGACAAAAAACTGGATGCCTAATCTTCTGCCAAACGAGGATTTAAAACCACCTGTGTTTTCTAAAAACCTGCTTCCCACCACCATATCAGCCGCATGAGAAGATATGGGAGCAATCAGTTTTTCCAAAAAAGAAGCATCATGCTGCCCATCACCATCTACTTGTACCGCTATAGCATACCCGTGATTTTGGGCATACTGAAATCCTGTCTGAACCGCTGCCCCTATACCCAAATTAAACGGCAAGGAAACAACCCTCACCCCCAAATTCCGGGCACAGGCTGCCGTGTTATCCACAGACCCATCATCCACAACTAAAATATCAACCTTAACGGAATTATTACGGATTTCTTCAATCGTCCGGCTGATATTACCGCTTTCATTGAGGGCTGGAACAATCACCAGAATATGTTGATTTATGACTTCCATGGCCAAAAATGCCTCATTCGTGAAGTAAGACTAAAATCTAAAAAGACCTCTCCTGCTGCGATAACAATGCCCCCCTGGATTTCCCTGTTTTCATGATAACTAAAAAGCGCCTGGGAAAATTTACGCTGCCTGATTCTTTCCAAATGACCTTTGGCCTCAATATTCAAAGGTCCCGCTGTCAAAACCTTAATCTCTTTGATTTCTTCAAGCATTTTACTCGACTCAAAAGCCTCCAAGCAGGCGCGCATCAACTCTTTGCTTAAGTGTTTTTTTAACACCGCAATCACAATCAAAGCAAAAATAACCTGGACTAAAACCAATATTAAAATAGTGGGCAATATCATCTATTTTTCATGGCAATCAAGGCTGCGGCTAAATTAATCAACCCATCTTTAGGCGCATCCTTGATGATGTTATTAGGCGTAATCCCATCAAAACCAAAAACAGTGCCATCAGGATAAAACCCGCGAGAGACAACCAAGGCCAACATCGAACCATCCCCCATGGGAAACATGCTTTTGAGCAAGATCTGGCCTGCGGTATTGACTCCCAAAACAATAGCCCTTTTTCTAAACTGTAAAATGCCCGAAAACAATTCCGCCGCAGATCCTGTGTCCGCATCAACAAGAACAACCATAGGTGCCCTAAACTGATACTGCGGGTCAATGGCAGGAACATCTAATTCCATCTTGGATGAATTTCTCTTCTTGAAATAAGTAAATTCTTCTCCCCCTTTGAGAAAAAAACCAGAAATGGCTTCCGCGGCCAGTGGCGGCCCGCCTGGATTGCCGCGCAAATCAAGAACCAACCCTTTAGGATGCTCTGCTTCCACAAACCTCAAGAACCGAAACATGTCATCAGGGGTAGCTTGATTAAACTTTCGCAACTCTAAACAAAAGACCCCAGGAACAGAGACATCATGTAGAAAAACGGTTTGTTTAAAATACTCTTTAGAGACAGCCTCAATACTTTTATGAATCTTTGTTTCATTGGCTAAATAAGAAATCCTGACCCTTGTATTGGCCACTGGAGTTAACTTGTTTTCTATATCTTCTTGGGAAAGACCCCCGATAGCAAGGTCATTAATTTGTAAAATCAAATCCCCTTCTCTTAAACCCTTCTCATAAGCGTCCGAACGCGGCTCCATTCGGGTCACCAGGAAACCTATCCCTGTTTTCTTACCCTCAATACCCAAATCAATTTTTTGACCTAAGGCTTCATGCTTGAATTTATCAGCAGGTTTAGGAGGATAAAATTGGGTAAATCGGTCATCCTTAGACTTTAACGCATCCGCTAAATACCACGCACTGCGCCAACGCACATAATCATTACTCCTCCCTTCGCTTTTAAGCGAAGCAAAAATATGGGTCTTAAATTTTTCCAAAAAATGTTCGTAAATCTTTTTATCAGGGACAAGATAGTAATTATCTTCGAAAGTTTTAAAAACTTTTTTGAAAAAATTTATATATTCTAGATACTCACGACTATCAACGGAAATTACTGATGGAGAAGATTTTTGAACAACACTTGTTCTGTGCAGCCCTGCCAAAACAGAGGGATTAGCCTTAATATTTTCCTTATAAGCCACAACCTTCGGACCCATCTTTTGAAAAAGAAGGGCTATTGGTACACCAATACACAAAATAATGATTAAACGATATAAACCCAATTTAGGCATGGGTCTATAATAATCAAATTATATAAAATATCAATCTTTATCTAAATTTTTTTAGCAATGTAAGTTCTTGGGAGCTTAAAAGTTGCAACCCTGAATCGAAACAATCCTGAGACGGAACAAAGGCTAAAGCAAGATAACGCTTGAAGAGCTCTGGATCGAGATTAACGTTGGTCACAAAGTCTTTATGGTCACGGCCGTTACGGTATTCTGGAATATCCTGAGGCATTTTCAAATAACGGCTTATTAAAGACAATTCAAAATTATATAAAATAGTGCCATGATGCATAATATATTGCCTACCACGGCGTTGGGCGTTTCCTGAAAATTTTTGCTCAAAACCTCCCATGGCTAAGTCTGATAACGGCCTAAAATAAGCCTCTACCCCTGCTTTTTTTAAAGCCTCAATGACCCTGGCACTAATCCATTGATAAGATTGTCGTAAATCATTAATTTCGAAATGCTTTTGCTTCGAGAGAACTAATGTATAATTAAGGCAACCTGGTCCTTGAACCACGGTGCCTCCACCAGAACACCGCCTTAATACGGGGACATTATCTTGGCAGGCCCTATCAAGGTTGATATCCTCATCCTCGCGACCTATTCGACCAAGTACAATAAAAACCTGCGGAGATTCCCAAAAGCGCAAAAATTCGCCAGCGCCATATTTTTCTGCCATTAACCACAAGACCTCATCAAAAGCAATATTATCCTGTGGATTTGGAAAAGAAATATCTCTAAGATTCATCAATAGATTTTACATGTCATTGCGAGCCCTGCTTTTTAGGGCGACGCAATCTTTTGAAAGAAACTGGTTTTGATGTCCCGTGCGGCTTTGACCTCATCTGGACGGGTAATAGGCATCGTTTTAGGGAATTCTTTAAAGGCTTGAGGGTTTGTTTGGCTCAACTGGTCAGCCTCAATCATTTTCTCAATAAAACGATCCATGGTTTGCTTAGACTCTGTTTCAGTAGGCTCAATCATGATAGCTTCAGGCACGCTGATAGGAAAATAGACCGTTGGAGGATGAATACCCTGATCTATCAAAAATTTCGCAATATCTATCGCATGAACCCCTCGTTCCAGTTGATTGGAAGCAGAAAACACGCTTTCATGCATGCACAGATGGTCAAAACAAATCTTATAATGTTTTTGAAGTTTTCTCATGATGTAATTGGCATTAAGCACGGCATGGGACGCGGTTTCCCTCAATCCTTCCTTGCCCAACATCAAAATGTACGCATAAGCCCTGACTAAAACCCCAAAGTTTCCGTAAAACGACGCAATATACCCAATAGATTTATCATAACGATAATTTAAAGCATACATCCCATTCTCTTTTTGGACCACACGGGAAACAGGCAAAAAATCAACCAACTTTTCATTAACACCCACAGGGCCAGCACCTGGGCCTCCTCCACCATGCGGCGTTGCAAAGGTTTTGTGCATATTAATATGCATCACATCAAACCCTACATCACCGGGCCGAAGGCGTCCAAGCACCGCATTCAAATTCGCCCCGTCGTAGTACATAATACCGTCAACCTGATGAATTATTTGGGCAATTTCACTCACATGAGATTCAAATAACCCATAGGTGCTTGGCACTGTCATCATAAGGCCAGCAGTTTCGTCATTCACGGCCGCTTTCAAGGCTTCCAAATCCATACCGCCCTCTTTATTAGACGGGATAGAAATAATTTCAAAACCAGCCAGGGCTGCTGAGGCTGGATTCGTACCATGCGCTGAATCAGGCACTATCACATATTTCTTATGCGTGTTTCCCTTAGCTTTATGATAGGCCGCCATGAGCATAATACCTGTTAATTCCCCATGAGCCCCAGCCAAAGGCTGCATGGTAAAGGCAGAAAAGCCTGTAATCTCGCACAAAAGCCCTTCAAGTTCATAGAGGACCTGAAGCGCGCCTTGTGTCCATCGTTCTCCACCAGACAATTGCGCCAACAAAGGATGAAGGTTCCTGAAGCCTGCCAGGTTACTTAACATTTCAGTAAATTTCGGATTATATTTCATGGTGCATGAACCAAGCGGATAAAAATGCGTATCAATAGAAAAATTCCTCTGAGACAAGCGGGTGTAATGACGCACCACATCAAGCTCCGAGGTCTCGGGCAAGGCTGCCTCATCCTGCCTTAAGTATTTTTCAGAGATCTGAGCCTTGTCAGGCACATCTGATGAGCCAAAACAAAAACCCGTACGCCCTTCTATTGATTTTTCAAAAATTAACTCCATAAAACCTCATCCATGGCCTTGGCAAAGCGGTCAATCTCGTCCTTAGTCCTTTTTTCTGTCACAGCGACTAAAAGATACCTCTCCAAGCCTTTATAATATCGACCTAATGCAAAACCCGCAGCAAATCCTTTGTCCATCATATTTTCAATAACAACAGAAGCATCTTTAGGCAGATGAACGGTAAACTCGTTAAACGTTGGGGCTGACTTTTTAACTTCAACCCCCTTGATTTTAGACAACAGCCCTTTGGCATATTCAGCCTTGGCCACATTCAGATGGGCCATCTGTCTTAAACCACTCTTGCCCACCATCGCCATAAAAATAGCCGCCTGAATCGCACACATAGACACATTGGTGCATATATTCGAAGTGGCCTTTTCTCGACGGATATGCTGTTCCCTGGCCTGCAAGGTGTTCACAAAAGAACGCCTGCCTAAAGAATCAACGGTCTCTCCGACGATGCGTCCCGGCATTTTACGGATATATTTCTTTCTGGTGCACAAAAAGCCCAAATAAGGGCCGCCAAAATTAAGAGGCAGGCCTAAGGATTGCCCCTCCCCGCAAACAATATCAGCCCCCATAGAGGCAGGTGTTTTAAGAAGTCCCAACGAAATCGGATACACACTGACAATAGCCATGACCCCTTTCTGGTGAGCCATCTCATTAATATCGGTAAAATCATCCACCGCGCCAAAAAAATTAGGGTTCTGTAAAATGATTGCGGCCGTGTTTGTGTCTAACAGGCGATTGATTTCTTCTCGGCTGGATTGCCCATGGACCACCGGCGTTTCTTGAAATTCATAGGACAGATGATGGGTATATGTTTTAATAATTTTACGGTAAATAGGGCTGACCCCGCCGTCTATGATAATCTTAGAACGTCCTGTCATCCTTATGGCCATCATCATGGCTTCATACAACGCACTGCCTCCATCATACATCGAGGCATTGGAAACATCCATGCCTGTCAAAGCACACATGGAGCTCTGGTATTCAAATAAAGCCTGCAAGGTCCCTTGTGCGCATTCAGGCTGATAAGGGGTATACGCTGTATAAAATTCTCCTCGAGAAATTAAGGCAGATACCGCGGCAGGGATATAATGATCGTAATAACCCCCACCGATAAACGGGACAACATATATGTTATTTTTTAAGGATAAAGACGTGATATGAGAAACGACTTCATATTCCGAGAGCCCTTCAGGCAAATCAAAAGATTTAGGCCTGTGTTCGGATTTGATATCGACAAAAAGAGCATCTATGTTTTCAACCCCTATGGCCTTCAACAACTCTGAGGACTCTCGAGGGGTATTAGCAATATACGGATTCAATTGAAAAATCCTAAAATTTCAATGCGCGAGAGATTCTAAATAATTACGGTATTCCTCCGCATTCATGAGTTCAGTACTTTCATCCATGTCGCGCACTTCGATTTTCGCAATCCAACCTTTACCATAACAATCTTTGTTGATAAGATCCGGGGTGTCTTCCAATTTACGGTTAATTTCAACGACACGCCCACCCATCGGCGCAAAAATATCACTAGCCGCCTTGACGGATTCAACAGAGACAAACTGTTCAAACTGTTCCACCTCTAATTCTTCTTCAGGAAGCTCAACATAGGTCACATCCCCCAAGGCATCTTGAGCATAATCGGTTATCCCCATGGTGGCAATATTATCCTCGATGGAAATCCATTCATGTTCCTTGGTATAAAGAAAACTGTCTTCAATTTCCATATAACTCCCCCGCTAATAACGTTATAGATAATTAAATAATTCCAGACACCCTGCATTTAAGACGCCCTAAATGGCGTCTCTACGATTTTAACGACCCCTGCTTATAAAAAGGCCTTTTGGTTATCCTTGCCTTGGCCTTGCTTTTTTCATCACCAAAAGAAATTTCACATCCCACGTCTTTAATGGGGCAATCCATGAATCCTATGCCAATGCCAAGCTGTAAAGCTGGTGAAAAACTGCCGCTGGTCACCCGGCCTATTTCGAGCCCTTTCTCGTCGAAAATAACATTCCCTGGCCTTGGACTCTTACGGGAAAGACTTGTAAAATACATTATCTTTCTTGTAACCAAACGCCCTTCAAGGGCCTGTTTACCTATAAAATCCTTCTGTGGGTCAACGAATTTATCTAATCCTGCTTCAAACGGGGATATTTCTTCGTCAAGTTCATGGCCGTAAAGACTATAGCAGACCTCTGTTCGCAATACATCCCTAACCCCCAAACCTGTGGGTTTTACTGTATCATTGTTTAAAATTTTTTTCCATATTTCTTTCGCTTTTTGGCAAGGGCAATAAATTTCAAACCCCAACTCGCCGGTGTACCCCGTGCGGCTTATCAAACAGGGAATGCCTGATATAGAAAACTGACCAAAGGTATAAAAACTTAAAACCTCGATGCCTGGCGCCCATTGTTTTAAAACATCCCGTGATTGCGGCCCTTGCAAATCAAGCTTGGCGGTTTGAAAAGAAATATCCTCAAAGCAGTCTTTAGAATTTAAATGAGCCCGAAAATGACGGGCATTTTTTTCAATATTAGCAGCATTGACAACAATCATCCACTCTTCTTCATTTAAGCGGTCAACAGAAAGAATATGCACAAGATAGCTTGTTTCCATCGTTAGTGCGTGCGTTTGATTCACAGACACCCAATCCATTAGCGGTTATAGATGCAATAAACGGCGCGCGCGCTGT
>JADFXW010000002.1 GCA_015233375.1 Candidatus Omnitrophota bacterium
ATCTGAATTATATTTATACCCTAACCCGCCTTCAAAACCTTCATTGGTATCAGAGCGTTCGAATTTATGCTGCGCTTGTTGTTTTTGATTAAAAACGTAATCTGTCCAAGCACCCCTGGCCCCCACATTCATAAGCCAACGTTCGTCTAAGGTCAGCTCATCTAATAAATAAACGCCTTGGGCAGATTCATTCGCAAAAATAATGTCCTCAGGATTAACGCTTGCATCTAAATTGGTCGTATTCATCCGCCTTTTTTCCATATAATAAAAATAATCATAGCCCGTAGTCAGTTTATTATCCAAACGATCTGTTAAGGGTGTTGATACAATGAGCTTTGGTTGAAACTCATAGGTCGCCTTCTCATAATTATCTAATGAAGGATTTCCCATCCCATTAACATTAGGATACAGAGAATTAAGATCATATTTTCTGGCTGATGTAAACAATGAGATTTCTATTTTGCTATTGGCTGCTTCAAACCTCACATGAGGCGTTACATCAAAATGAGAGTCTGACGTACTGCCTGAGCTTATGGCAAAAGGGTTTATCCCTGTACGCCCTACAGAAGACATCCCATCAATAGTTGTCCCATACCAAAAACTATAGATATTACCAGGATAAATACTGCCAGGAAGATGGTATCTGTCCAAATGATACCCTTGAGCAAAATCAAGGCCAAAGATGTCCGTGGGATTATACTCAATATGTGAATCATAATCATTGGCCCAATAATTACTATAGGCGCGGTAATTATTACTTTCCTGATGATTATAATTCAATTGATACGTCAAGCTCCTCAACCCTCCACTTAAAGCAAAACCATCCTTACTTCCTTTAAAACTGTCCACCTCACTGGTTAACGTGACCGAAGGTTTAGTGTTTGCTGACCCTTTCTTGGTGATAATATTAATGACACCACCATCCGCGTTGTCCCCATAAAGCACAGTACCAGCGCTTTGAATAATTTCTATATGGTCAATCGTATTTAAATCAATCAAGGATAAATCAGGCCCAGCAATATCCGGCGAATTCAACCGCCGGCCATCAACCAAGACCACCACATGAGTCAAACCTGTTTCTCCAAACTGCCCCATATCTATTTGCGTGTCTTTAATATTGCTGTTGACCCTTGCTACAATCGCAGGCTCTTTGCTTAAAAGTTGATATATATCCTTGGCCGGTGAATGGACTATGTCCTGGGCAGTAATGATGGCCACCTCTTTATTCATACACCCAACTGTATCCCCACTGCGCGAGGCCTCCACAACAATTTTATCCAGTTCCATGTTCTCCTGGGCCCACACGAGAGGAACCAACAAGCAAAACATCGCTAACAATAAACCTAAATTCTTCATAAAGTATTCCCTTTCAAAAATTGCTTCGGCCTGATAAAAAGCTGGCCTCGCAATGACACAAAAAAACCCCAACCGTCAAAAAACGATTGAGGTGTTCCCTGTACAACCCAATATACTTGATCCAAACCTGCTCTCACGACAGGTTTATAAAATGGTGAATACCTATTCAGGCCTTCGGACTTCCTTATATATTAAGGTCACCGCAGCGGGACTGTTCTTGAATCACACAAGATTTCCCTGAAAAAGCATGAGATTATAACAAACGGGCTAAAACCTTTGTGCCTTCAGCTCGTTTTATAAGCCATTCATATCCAGCAAAAAACGCCAGCGTATAGCCTATAGTACTTACTAAACTACTCCTAAAGAATGGAATCGCTAAAACATAACAAGCTTTTAGCCCTGCAACTGTATGCGGATAAAAATAAATCCAGGCCCCAAAATTTGAGACCAAAAAGAAAATAACGGCAGACAGAAGGCTTCCTGAAAATACTGATACAAAACCCTTCTGATTTCTAAGAGCAAGACCTAAAAGACTAATAAAAACCATGCTGCCCCATGTAAAAATCATGCCTGGATAAAAACCAATAATAAAATCACTCCCCACCATCAAGGCCAATGGAATCCATATAGCCTTGCGGCCTTTTAAGTACATCCCGCTTAAAAAAGCCATGCTTAACACCGGTGTAAAATTAGGCGTATGAATAATAAGACGGGATAATATACCAATAGTGATAATAAAGAAAGCTAACATGAAGGTTATTATAGATAAATATCTGATGCCGTCAAAGGATAATTATTTTGTCATGGATCATTTGATTGATAGAAACATAACTGCAATAACGACATTCCCTCCATTTTGGGGAAGAGGTCCTTATCCCATTGGACGCTTCAACTAAAATATGATGTAAAAAATCACTGTGAAACCATATCTCTTTAAAACTCTGCTCATTAACATTGCCCGCCACACAGACCCCCACATTATCACAAGGAGCAACCACCCTGCCCTTTTCATCAATATTGGCGTAAAACCAACCCGTATGACAATGAATTTTCCCTCCCGTGCTGTCATAAAACAATAAACGATCATTATGCATCTTGGAATGCCTCATAGCCTCCACATCAACTAAAACTTGTTTATCTGAAATCAGGTGATACAGTCCGTTTAAATCATGCTGAAAACTGTATGACTTTTGTAAGGCAGATTTAACGATGTTGCGTAATGAAATTAGCTGCTTTTTAGTAAAAACCAGGTCCTTCATCTGTTGAGTGGCCTTAAAAAATCGGATAACCACTTTATCAACACGACGCTGTTGGGCCATTTCTAAAAAAGCTTCTAATTCATGAAAATTACTGGAATAAAGGACAAAAGAAAGGACAATCTTGGGGGCCCCACGTTTTTGGCGGATAGCTAGAAGTCTCTCGATATTTTTTGACACAAGCTTGAAGGAAGCCCTGGACCCATGAATTTTCTTAAAAGATTCTTCGCTCATAGCAGAAAAATTCACGGTCAATTGAGAAGCTAAACATAAACCGGGCAAACAGCGGGGATTGACACCTAAATGGCTGTACACGACTAATTCCATCCCTAATTTTTTGACCATACGAAATGCTTGCAGCCACCCAGGATACAGCGTCACCTCGCCACCTTCAAAATTAATTTGATCAACACCCATTTGGGCGCAGTCCTCTAACACCCTCTTTAACACCTTAAAATCCAACATCTTTTTGGGAGGATGACTTTTGACGAATGGAGAAAAATACCAGCAAAACTCGCAACGATAATTGCAGGAATTGATGATATGGATATTAACGGACTTAGGCCCAATCAAAGGCTTGCCCATCAAGGCACTTTTGAGCCTAAGCTTGTCCTTTAAACGTGTATCTTTTATCTGCGAAATAAAATTAGTGGTCATAATGAATTTCGTTTAGAAAATCCGAAAATAAAATAATTTGCCAGCCCTTTGTATCTCTTAAGGACACAATATAATCAAAAAATTTGACTAATTCCTGACGCCGTTTTTCTGTTGAAAAATGTTTATGATGCAGCACAATCCCTGTAAAAGGCTTTTGTTGGGCATTTTTTACCAACATACGGACAACATCCATGGCCTTATAGAAAGTCATCTTACCCTGTTTATAAGAACTAAACGAAACCTCTGCGGGCAGATTCATCAATTTATAATCGCCGCTAAACCTTCTGGATTTAGCTGAAAAAACCTTAAAACCTTGTTCCTCCACAAGCTTTAGCGTGTTTTTATCATACCCATGATACGGCGGAACAAAAGCTGGTGTAAAATGATCGCCAAAATCTGCCCTCATCTTTTTAAGGCCTTGGGCCATGTCTTGGCGTTGAACACTAAGAAGACGCCCTTTGCCAAACTCATATTTCATGTCTTTTGAAACAGAATGATTCGCATGAAGCCAGCCATGCTGGACAATATCCAGTAATTGCGGCATTTGTTCCTTGGCCTTATTAAGAAATTTAACAAGAGACCTATCCATTTTTCCTGGGATGACGGCATGGATAACTGGGACGTGACGATATTGGGCTAAATTAAACAAAAACTTGAATTCTTTATCCAAGGTCCATACATCATCATTACGAATAAAAAGGCGTGCAGTCATGATATTATTAAGTATACTACTTTTTACTATGCGTATCTTGTTCCATTATACCCATAAACAAACACTCGGCCATACAACACGTACCCATGCCCTTGTCAAGAGCCTTTGCCGCCACAAGGCCCAGGTCCTTCTTCTTCAAGGCGGGCTGCCTCAGCCTTTTGTCCGTTTTCCAAAAGAGTGTAAAATTTTAGACATCCCTGAACCTTTTGACGACCGCCGAAGCTTTCAATGGCACCAGCCCCCCGTTTCAGCAGTGAAACGTGCCCAATTTATTCTTAAAACAGCCGCTGATTTTTGCCCGGATGTTTTTATAACAGAATTTTTCCCTTTTGGCCGCATGCCCTATATCCCGGAACTATTACCTGTGCTGCGCTTTCTTCGCAAAAAAAATACACGCATCATCGCAAGTATCGGCTATCCCTTAATCATTGACCTTAAACGTCTTTCAAATACAAAATTCGCTGCTTTGCACCAAGCCTTATTTGCCTTTTATGAAACCTTTTTAATTCATACGCCTGGCGATCTCGAGACCACCTATATTCAAAACAGCATTCAATCCCCTATTCTTGCTCAATCATACGCTCTTTTCATGAAAAAATTAAAAAAGAAAATCATCTATACTGGTTATGTTTTTCCTGAAAAAATGATGACCAAAGGCACCAAAATTTCCATTAAAAACAAAAAGAATCCCACGATTATCATCAGCCGCGGCGGCGGATCGGTTTATCCAAAACTTATCACTAAGGCTATCGAAGCCCAACGCCTTCTTGATAATAATTGCAAGACCATTATCGCCTGTGGTCCTGCCACAACACCAAAAGAAATGGCTCTTTTCAAAGCCTGCCTTAAACAAAAAGACAGGCCCCGAGTTGTTTTAACTGATCATATTAATAATCTAGACGATGTGCTTAAGACCTGCAGCGTTTCAGTCAGTCTCTGCGGTTATAATACCTCTGTGCAATTAATGCGTTTTGGCACACCGTCTGTCATTGTCCCCTATAAAAACAACTTGTCTAGCGCCTCAACCAACGACCAAATCGCCCGTTCTAAGCTTCTGGTGGAACATTTCTCAAGCATCTGCCTTGACCACCAAAACCTCACAGCAAAATCCCTTGCGCTTGCTATCAAAGAACAACTAAGATCCCCAAGGCCACAACCCGCGCCTGAAAAATGGTTTAACGGCGCTGAAGCGTGTACGCGTTACGTTATGGGAAGATAAGATAAATTGAAATCTTTCAAAAAACCATGATACGCCAAGCAGCCTGGACAATGGCCTTTGCGGGCTTTTTCGGCATAGGCCTCTCTCTTTAAATCCAACTTTTTGGGCAACTGACCACTTAAAGAAACCTTCCCTGCAGAGGGCCAGTACAGGCATGGATACACCTCTCGATAAGCATTAATAAACAAGGACTTTTCTGGCGTCAAGCATTGATGGATACAAGATTTGCTTTTTGACAACAAAACCAATAAAGCTTTAAGCATAGGGACATCGACCCCCTTGGAGCCTTCCTTTAATATCTTTGTTATCTGTTCATTGACTTCTTGTATCATCATGGGTGTGAGCATGGCCAAACTTTTTGCTTGCGGCATATCCTGTCGATGATAATAAGCAGATACGCCAGATTCCATGATTTTAGGCGAAAAACGCGCGTTCAAACGTTTCGCTAACTCATAAACATACCCGATCTCTTTAAAATTGACCCTGTTGACAGTAAACTTCAATTCCAAAATAATCTGATGCCCAAAATTTTTTGATAACCATTCCATTGTTTTTAAGGTCTTCTGAAACGCCCCTTTCCCTCGAATCCTGTCATGGATATGAGGGGAACCATCAAGGCTTATCCCAACGTGGAGCCCAGATAAATCTTGTTCACAGGTGGAAAAAACCTTTCGGATGGACTCAAAAAAGGCGGCATTGGTATACACACCAAATCCTGTAATCTTTCCCTGTCTATATAAAACCGACAGGAGCTCCAAAATTCGGCCGCAATTCTTATTTAAAAAAGGCTCGCCACCTGTTATAGAAACAAAATTAAGCGTGTATCTCTCAAGAAAGGCTTGCATCAGACGAGCTACAAAGGAAGCTGTCATCTCATGAAGTGTCTTCTCAGTCCATATCCCGCAATGCCCACAACGCAACTGACAACGATTGGTGATTTCAATAGTAATGTCATTAAGCAAGGGTTTGATTATGTTTTTTCCCATGCGTCAATTTCTCCATCTGATACCTTAACTAAATTTCTTAAGGGAATGATTTTCTTGATATCCTCCATTGTAGATTGCCCTGGTATCTGATACATCAAAGAACAATACACCACAACCCCTCTTAAGTCTGACAAATCTTTTTTCATCCTATTCATTTCTTTAAGATACGAAGAATTTGGCTTGAAAGACAACGGGTCCATTTTAAATGGAAAAGGGATTGCTTTAAGAGATAACCTGCTATAAAGCGCCATCACATTATTGGAATAAATCAACTTGGTCTTAGAAATTTTCTGGGCTTCCTTAATAATAGCTGATTGGCTCCAAACCTTCCCATCATAAAAAAGCCCCTCATGATACCTGTTCATGCCCCATTGAAAAGCCCCAGGGACATTAATAGCAATCAAATATATCAACAAACAAAACACAAAACAAAATTTCAAGAAATTCTGCTCTCTTACCACCGAGAATAAAATATGGACGGATCCTAAGCAAAACAACAAGCCAAAAACTTCTATAGGAAAAAAATACCTGGTACTTTGGGCCAAGCCATCCATCCATCCAACAACAAAACCCCAAGATAATAAATAAAGACAAGAAAAAATAAATAAAACCCCTAGAAACCATATCTTTATCTCTGGGATGCCTTGAACCCTCGCGGCATCCCTATTTTTAAAAATACCCCATCCTGCGACCATCATGCCTGCTATTAATAAAACCACGCTTGATATTGAAACTGCGAGGTGATTGGTCAGTAAGGCACAACCCTTAATGTCCGCAATTAAATAGGGATGAAAGGCGATGATGCGGTCTGTTAAATGGCCTGTGATAACCACATTGACCAGCATCCACGTCATCATGGGCAACAAAGCCGCGAAAGAAAATACCCCTGCGCGCTTGAGACCTATTGGCCAGCCTTCTCTGTTTTCTAATAACAAAATAATCCCCCCTGTTAAAACAAACGGGACACCTGCAAACCTTGTTAGACATGCTAAGGCCGCGGACATGGCAGAGGCCCAAAGAAATAAACTTCTTTTATTCTCAAGAAAATTCATCAAAAACACAAACCACAAAAGCCCTAAAAACATAAATAAAGGCTCAGACATGGCTTCTGAATAGAAATACAAATTATCAATTTTTACCAACATCCATAAAAGAGCGGCCCAGGTCATCCAAAAGGCATTGGTGTATCTATAAATCAAAAAACCCACCAAGAAAATATTTATGCCAAAAAGCGTTGCATTCAACCATCTGGCTGCATCAACGGGACCCGGGCCGCCAAACCAATGGATAATAGCCAAAAAATAAGGAAACAGCGGCGGATAATGCTGCCAAACAAAGGTCCCCATGGTATAATCCCATCGACAAGAATCAAGGCCACTCAAACATTTGGCCATAAAGATATACATCACTTGAGGCTGCCCCACACCCCATTTCGAAGTCAGCAACATAATAAGGAAAAAGCCTGCTAAACTTAAAACAACAAGAAGAGCAAACCGTAGAAAATTTTTAAATAAAAAAGTATTCATTAATGATGATTCCTAAAGAAAGCGCGACACGCGTCAATGACGAAACCTGCCTTCTCAACACTCATAAACGAAGGCAAGGGAAGATGTAGGGCTTGGGTAAAATATTTATCACTCACCTTAAATTGTTTTTTATTTAATCTCTTAAAAGCGGACATTTGGTGAAGGGGCACATAAGGCTTTTGAACCGTAATCCCTTTCTCTTTTAGAAACCATGACAATTTGTCTCTTTGAGAACAAAAAACCACAAAATTCTGCGCCACACTTTCTGTCAGAGGCTTATCTTTAAAAAAAGTCAACCCTTTAATGCCCTCAAGGCCTTGCTCATACAACGCCTTTATTTGATGACGGGATTGAATAATCTCAGGCAAATGCTTCCACTTGACCTCTAAGGCCATCAGATCCATAAAAGAAAGGGGCGCAAATCTCTGGCCCAGGCTTAAAAGATCCTCATCATCACGCCAATCCTCCTGCCAACGCCGGATTTGAGTACCCTGTTGTTTATCACACACAACCATTCCCCCGCCACCCGCGCAAGATGAAAGAGGCTTATAATAAGAAAAAGAAAACACCGACATGTCCCCGAAACTTCCCAACATGCAGCCTTTATAACGCGAACTTTCTGCCTGGCAAACATCTTCAATAAAAACAATCCCCTTGCCCTTACATATTTTTTTGATAGCCTCCACATCACAAGGCCGGCCAAACATATGAGCGCCAATCACTGCTTTTGTTTTTTTGGTTATAGCTAACCTTAGCAGCTGCGGGTCTATTTGGAGATCGTCAGCCCTGGCGTCAACAGGCACAGGCTTTGCCCCGCAATAAAAAACCGCTAAGGCAACCGCCTGATAGGTCAAATCAGGGACAATCACTTCATCCCCTTTTTTAACACCAGCCAAAAGCAAGGCTATTTTCAAGGCGTCACTGCCCGAATTAACAGAAACCGCCTCTTTGACACCAATATACCTGGCAAAAGACCTTTCAAACTCATAGGTCAGGGGTTTAATATCATTAAGACCACCTACCTTTTTTAGCGTTTTTTCCATCAAAGAGGCATACTCACGGGCAAGGGCCTTTTCTACCAAAATACTCTCGTATCTTATTTCTGACATTATTTCGAACTCCCCCTTGCCCCCCTCTTTAATCGCTTCGCAAAGAGGGGGAACTATTAATTGTAAAGAATCAGCATTTTTCTATCTATCTGCTCAATCTGTTCACATAACTCAATATAACTATTCACTCTTGACTTATAACACGAACCTGCTTTTGTTTCAACAGCCTTACGGGCGTTAAAATTGCTGACAGCCCTGTAACTGGATTGTGGATTTCTTGCAATAAAATTGCTTAAATCTGTAAAATATGATTTTGCCCCTTTTAAAAATTGCCCTGAAGGGCCTAAACCAAAATCCATCAAATAAAAGTCTTTTCGGACCTCTTCTGGAAACGATAATAATACCCAATTCCCAAGAACCTTGCCATTAGGTAAAGCTAACATATCCCATATCCCTGTTGAAGGCTTGCTATATCCTCTTCCAATCAAGCCATATCTTTTTTCTTTTAACTCCCAAAGAGAAGACTCTCGATACAGGTCTAAGAATATTTTGGATGCTGATTTATCCCAATTTTCAAGGAAGGCAGGATGTACTTCAATAGACCTTAAACCAATGCTCGCCAAATATTTTAAATTTTCAAAAAGATTATCTACGGATTGGGGCCGAACTGTCATAGTCGCTGTCAATGGGCCTTTTGAGGACACCGCCAGATTAACCCCATGGACAATATCATCGAAATCCCCGCCTTCAATGCCCGGCCTGTTTTTTATCGTGGTATCCTTTTTTCCATCAATCCCCACCTCAAGATTAATCCCGTTATCCAAAAAAAACTTCATCAAATTATTATTTAATAAGGTCGCATTCGTTTGAACAGAAATATACCTGTCCAGCTTCTCATTCTTTATCCTTGTAATCATTTCACGAAGTAAATCAGCCTCTATCAGAGGTTCCCCTCCTGAGAAAATAAATTCCAGAGGTGCTTGAGAACGAACAAATTCAAGGATATGTTTAAAAATACCGATATCCATGACTTCTTGGCGCGTACGGTGTTTGTAAAAACAATATCCGCAACCCAAATTGCAGCGGTCCGTGAAAAAAAGCCAGACGTGATTGATTTTATTGATCATTTTTTATACAAATCTTCACATGCGCACGTTGTAAAAATTTTAAAATATTATTGATGGCCCCGGCATTCAAATAAGCATAGCCCATCATTTTGTTGACCAACTTAAAATGATGCATCACAAATTCACGATAGGTCAAATAAGGACGGCCGTTATATAACCGCTTATACGCCTCCTGATAAAAAGACAATACTTCCTGTCGTATCTGGCCTGTTTTAATGTCCCAAATGCTAAACTCCTGGCGTTTATTTTCCGGTAAACATAAAAATGGATCTCCTGCCAACAGATGACCTGGTGGATGAAGGCTTAAATCCATGTCTCCTGGACGTATCATTTCCTTGTCTTCTTGTGCATACATCAAAGAGCGTAAATCTTTATTTTTCAAGATAGCTAAATAATTCCGTTTAAAACATGCTTGGGCATCTTTGTCCCAAGTCATAAAAGCAGCAGGCGTCACATCCATATGAGGAAATCCTAAATCCTTCAAAAATGTTACCCCCTCCCTGATGCGCGACGCTTCACGAGGATGCACCGTCATGGTCGTGCCACAGGCAAGATCCGCCTTCATACACTCTTTAATGTTATCAGTTAATCTGTTAAATGTGTCTGGCTTTAATCCACGCCTATGCCTTGTCGTGACATCAAAATATCCGTCTATGCCAAATTCAAGGCTTACCTTAAGACTTTTAAGATATTTGATGTCCTTTTTATCAATCAACACCCCATTGGTCTGAATATGTAAGGAGGTTTTCTTTAAAAAACGCTTGGCCTTTTCTAAAATTTGATACAGCAGGTCCTTGGCTAAAAATGGTTCTCCGCCGCTAAGAATTAAAGTGGAAGGTTCTGTTTGGTGATATTTAAATAATGAGAAAAACCTGTTAACAGCTTGGAGTGAAATGTCCTTCAAACCCTTGTGGCGAAAAAAACAATAATCACAGTGCAGATTGCAGCGCTCTGTCACATAAATCCAGGCATAATGGACTTTAATTCTATTGTTTTCTCGCGTCGATAAAATACCTGATTTTGCCATTCAATGTCCGAGGGATTGCCCCTTCATGTTTTCTGATTTCAATACAACGATCTAGGCCGATTTTTTGAACCACCACATCCTTCAAAACCCTTAAATCTTTAGCCTGAAGTTTAACAATATTAATGAAAAGTTTATCATAATACCGTTGAGGGTCCTTATCAATCACAAAAAAGAAGCTGGGGTGCTTGAGGACATCATTCACCGTACGGATTAATTCCTGTTTTAAAACAACAACTCCATTGATAAGCAAGCTTTCCTGTATGCGACCTTGCACCTTAATCCATAAACCTTCTTTGTCCCTCTTGAGTTGGACGCGGTCTCCTAAACGATACCTGATAAAAGGCATGCACGTATTATTCAAATCCGTGACCAATAAATCCCCTTGACCACTCTCTGATGCTAATTCATTATCGAGAACCTCCAACAAAAGCCCATCCGCCACCACCTTCATATATTCATCATGAGGCGCAAGCGCACACGCCAAACCTGAAATCTCCATGGCCCCGTAGTGGTCATGAACACGTACGCCCCCCAAACATTCAATCCTTTGACGGTAATCTGGCCATAAAGGCTCTCCATTAACCAAACAGCGTTGAATAGAATGTTTTTTCCCTAATAGCGCAAAAAGGTCAAAAAGCTGATTGGTATACGCATTAACCAGGGTTGGTTTAAAAGTCTTGATAAGAAACACAGCTTCTTGTAATTTCTCAGCCGTGCTCACAGGTCCCAACGGTATCACCCCTGCACCTGCGGCCTTGAAAGCACTTTCCATAAGACGACCACCGCTGTTTAGATCATAGGAACATAGGTTTAAGCATAAAGCCCCCTCTTTAACGCCAAATAAACGATAAATCTTGACCAAACGGCTCAAATGAGCTTCATACGCTTGTCTTGAATGGGCAATCAGCAGCCTGGATGATGTTGAGCCAGAGGTTGCTGTCAGATTAAAAACCGTATCCGCAAAACCTGTCTTTAGAAAATCCTTCATCTGTTCTCTTGAAGTGACCGGGACACGCTTAAAATCATCCCAAGAGCGAAGATGGACCTTCCAACGCTTATCTTTCTTGGAAAAAAAATTAAATAGTTGATTTACTTTCTTTAATGCTTGGGGAGTAAACATATATTTGTCCATCAGCAACTTTAACCAGCATTTTTAATGGGATTTCTTTTTTTAATTCTTCTTCACTCACCATTCCAGGCATCTTAAATTTCATTAACCCATACACTAAAACGGCCCTTTGACGGGACAAAGCCTCCTTCATTTGCTTTATTTGATCATTATACGCTAAATTGGGCCTTAAAGATAACGGGTCTTTTTGATAAGCTAAAGGCAGCGCTCGACGTCCTGTTAAAAAATACAGGGCCATAAAATTGTTTGAATAAATCAGAGTGTCTGCAGAAATCTTTTTTACCTCGCTTATAATAGCGGATTTGTCCCATTCCCTTCTATCAAACGCCACCCCTTCGTTATACCTTACAACTCCCCACGCTAATGCTCCTGGCAGATTTAAACCAATCACATAGGTCATCAAAAGAATGGCAAACGTGCTTTTTAGCAAACGAGAGGATCTGGTCACTGAAAACAACAAATGCACGCACAAAAGACAAAAAAATAATTCAAAAACCTCCACAGGAAGAAAATATCTCCCCCTTTTAGCTAAACTATCCAAAAAACCAACAACAATGCCCCATGACACAAAATAAAAGAATATAAAAAAAACTATTATCGTTATGAATCTCATTGTTGAGTTGGGGACACCCTTCAGGGCCCAAGAGTCTCTATTTCTAAAAATCATCCATCCTAATAAAACCATCCCCAGCATCAATACTAAGACAAGATCAGTCTCCCCAGTTGAGAGATGATTAATCAGCCCTGGATATCCTTTCATCCCTAAAATGGACAACGGATGAAAAGAAATCATCCGATCAGTCCAATGACCTGAATGTAAGAAATTCACAACGCCCCAT
Organism: Candidatus Omnitrophota bacterium; assembly: GCA_015233375.1. Lineage (GTDB taxonomy): Bacteria > Omnitrophota > Gorgyraeia > Zapsychrales > Fredricksoniimonadaceae > JABDGZ01. Next base: position 12,884 of record JADFXW010000002.1, read on the forward strand.
AAGGTCAGTGGAAGTAAACTTAAACACCCAAACGCAACCGCCCAAATACGTGATTTCAGCCAATCCTTTTGAAAAAACAAAAGCAATGCCCCTGTCAAAACCAACGGTATCCCCGCAAATCGGGTCAAACAGGCCAATCCAGCAGCCATTGAACAGAAGCCAAAAGATATCCTGCTTTTTGTTTCCATAAAATCTGTTATAAAAAACAACCAAAGAAGCGTTAAAAAAATAAACAAAGGTTCTGTCATGGCCATTGAGTAGGAATACAAATTGTCAATCCTCACCAGCATCCATGATACCCCTATCATTGAGAGCCAGAAATTCTTCGTATACCTATAAAGCAAAATACCAACCAAACAGATATTCATTCCAAAGAAAAAGGCATTGAGCCAGCGTGCGGTGTACAAAGGATCTGGGCCTCCCAGCCAATGAATCAAGGCCATTATTATGGGGAACAATGGTGGATAATGCTGCCATAAAGAAACACCTTGGGACGGCCAACCAAATAAATCCAAACCACTTAAACACCTCGCCATATAAATATAAAAAACCCCATCACCCTCAACCCCTACCCCTCTTTTAGATGTCATCCATATAATGAGGACAAAACCAGCACAACCAACTAAAAGAAAGGCGAGAATGCGCAGCCAACACTTTATCTTTTGTTCATCGGGTGTCATATTAATTATTCACAAAAATCTTTTCTAAAACCTCATTCTTCAAGTGCATGGCATCATAAAAATCATCTTGTGTAAAACCTCCCAACGCTGGATCATAAGAACCAACGATCTTTACACCTAATCTTTGACCAAGCTTTCGATAATAATTCTCAATTTTGATGATATCCATCCTTTTAGGCCATGGCGAGTCAAGAAGCCATTGATATTGTTTCGGATGAAACGGCAAAAGACAAAACGTCACCTGTTCATGATGGACTTTCATATATAATATGAATTTTTCCAGTGTGTTTTCCAAATTTTGATCTGTTTTCAGACCCCATGCCATTTGAGCCTGTTTCATATAATTCGGTGTCTTGATATCCCTGTCTTTAGAATTCATTGATGATACTTTTTGCCAAAGGCATCTGCCATCATGTAATAATAAGCATAAACCCTTGGGGACCTTTGTCTGGGTATCTCGTAATTTCTTTACTGATTCTTGAAAATAACTAAAGGAAAAAACATTCAACCATACAGGTGATAATACTGGCGGCTTTATGGGCCCTGCTCTTTGCCCTAATCTTTGTAACATATCATCAACATCTTCTTTAACAGTCAACCACTTAGAATGATATAACGGCAAGGTAATCAACTGCGGACTTAACAAAATAATCACGCGTTTAGGATACCAACCCCTTTTGACATACCCATCAAAAATGCCAAGATAATCAGGCAATGCCGCATTGGTGATCGAATTATTTATAATCCTTTGTCCAGGAAATACATTGTCCCCTAACCCCATGATTTGGCTGGATCCAAGAACCAAGATATCTGGAATAGCCGTCAAATCCTCGATGAAATATTTCTGTAAAAGATTTTCATCCAGACCTTTAAAAATTTGGATATCTTGGCCTGAGGCTAAGGTTTTGGCTATGCCATATTCTTCCTGTTGACTTTTATCCTTTTGACAATCATATAGGCCTTGAGGGTCAACTGAGATATTCACAAAAGCCACTAACAATAATATAGGTAAAAAAAAGAGAATTTTTACCATAAATGAACAACGCTCCTGTTTCTAAAATTGAAAATAAAGAAACCTGTTTTGTCCATAACAACCCCAAAAGACCATTGCTAAAACTAATCCGTAATAATAAGTCCAGCGCACCCATGCTGGGCTTTTGGCAAATACAAATTCATCACCTGCATTTTCCTGCAATAAATCCATAATCAAAAGAAATGCGATTAACTCCACTGTCAACAACCACCATCTTTGATCAAAACCTGAGAATATTCGCCCTTGATCCCACGCATGCCCCCAGCCCTGAGGCAAACGGCTAATAATATCAAAAGACTCGTCCAAACTCCTGGCCCTGTAGAAAAACGAGAAAAAACTAAACAAAAAGAAGCATGTCAATACTTGCCATAGTTGAACAAAAATGTTGTTCCTGTCTAAACCAATCATTTGATATATTTTTTGCCTGATTTCGCAGGTTCCTCTTGAACAGACCACATATATCCCTAATAATAAAAAAGCAAGAATATAGGTCCAATCTGCACCATGCCAAAAACCTGAAAATAAGAACGCCAGAAAAACCGCTATCCAGCGTTTATCACGTAAAAACTGATTTTGGCATAACGGCACATAAACATAGTCCTTGACCCAGCTAAAAAAAGTTATATTCCAACGCGTCCAATATTCCGCAATCGATCGAGAAAAGAATGGAAATCTAAAATTATTCGTCAAACGAAACCCCATCGCCTTGGCGCTCCCAATCGCCATATCACAATAACCAGAAAAATCACAATAAATTTGAAATGCAAAAAGGACAGCCGCTATAACAAAGGCTGGGCCTTGAAACTCATGCGGATTATCAAAAACCCTGTCCACCAAGTCTTTGAGGCGGTCTGCAATGACCACCTTCTTAAACATCCCCCAAGCCATTAATTTTAAAGCGTCCGTTATCCTTTGATAATCCACTTCATGTTTCTGACGAAGTTGAGGAATTAAATGATATGGTCTTTCAATAGGGCCTGCGACCAACTGCGGATAAAACATCACATAAAGGGCATAAATACCAAAATGCCGTTCTGCTTTTTGCCTGCCACGGTATACTTCAATGACGTAAGAAAGGCTTTGTAAGGTATGAAAAGAAAGCCCTATGGGTAAAAGAAAACGGATGAGCTTTAAAGGATACTGCACACCAAAAAAACCTGCCAAAGCCCATATATTTGAACTAAAAAAGTTGAAATATTTAAATATAAACCAAACCACGCAGGTGGCTGCGATGCTCATTATTAAGTATCTTCTCGCATAACGGTTCTTAAGGCGCGCTTGCTCAATCAAAAGCCCCATCGCGTAATCAATCACAATCAATAGCAATAAAATAAAAATATATTGCGGCACAAACCACATATAAAAAACACAACTGGCCATCAAAAGCAAGGCCCAACGAAAACGATGGGGACAAATAAAATAGGAAGCTGTCACAATCGGAAAAAAGATTAAAAAAGAAAAAGAATTAAAAAGCATTTAAACTCCATAATAGATACCCCGCCTTAACAAACATGGTTCTGATTATCTTTTAATTCACGCATGGCGTGTTTATAGACACATTGAAAGTTCTTTTAGAAACATTAAGGGATTTTTCGCCAAAAGTCGTCAAGGTTTTGCGCCCATTGTTTTCTAAAGCATCCTTAGTATATTTGGAAAACAATGGGCGCAAACCGTAGACGACGGCGAAAATATCCCGTTTCTAAAAGAACTTTCAATGTGTCTATAAACCTCGCTCTCATCCACGCCTTGACAGACGTGGAATTCTCGCTTTGTTAAAACTACGTAAAACCATATCAAGCGCTGGTGTCTTTACGCCTATCTTGTGCGCTTCCTTCACTATAGCTTGTGTTATATAATCAATTTCTGTCGGACGACAGGCTTTTATATCTTGAAATAATGTCCCTCGATGAAGGATCCCTTTGAGATCCCCATGACGGACCCTCATTATCAGCTTCATAGGATCAAAACCAAGCTTTATCCCTAACGCTCTGGCTGTAGCCTTTCCTTCTTTGACGGCATCCTGGACTAATTTCCAAATATTCTTGTCCTTGGCTAAAATATCATATCCTTGATTCGTGATAACCGGCAAAGGGTTCATCACTGAGCTAAAAATAAGTTTTGCCCATACCACGCGGTCAGCCGCCCGGAAGACCTTACAGGGCATTTGGCATTGTTTAAAAATTCTTCCCACCATGGGGGCCCCATCACCCCCAAGATACATCTGCCCTTGATAAAAAACATCCACTTCACCTGGGGCTTTTTCTTGGCACGCCATCGTGGTGGTGCCTCGGCAAATCAGCGCTTTTTTAAACAATTTTCCTGCCCAAGAGATATCAAACAAACCATTTTGAAGGAACAAAACACATCCAGGATTAAGAAATGCCACATCCTGAAGAGCTTTTCTAAAATCCATTATTTTGGTTGCTATAATCAGGACATCAACATCCAACCCTTGTAATTGGCTGATAGACTCAACAGAGTAGATTTGTGCCTTTCTTGACTGTCCCTTTTCTTTTAAAATGATCCTATTATTCTTAAGCGCTTTTCTTATAAAAAGGTTCTTGTCAAACACAGTCACATGCACCCTTCTAGACAAAAGAGCAGCCAAACTTTTTCCCAACGCCCCTTGACCAATCACAATAATCCTAAACATCCTCATAATAAATCAACCCCTCATCCTCAAAAAAACTTTTCTTGGTAAACCGCCCTTGCTTTAAGCCCTGTTGATAAAACGCCGTACCAGGCAATATCACAAGCTTATTGGTCCTCACCGTCACTCCAGACCCCATCTTTTGAAGGACTGATAAGGTCTTATCCCTGTCCTTTTTTGTCTCCCCAGGATTTCCGTTTGTCATCATCACCTCAACATGAAGCCTTGCCTCTTTAGCCCAACGCACGGCATTTAATATTTCTTCAGACCCATATTTCTTTCCCAATTTCTTTAAAACACGCACTGAAGCAGATTCCACCCCAAAAGAAACAGCCCTGCAATGAGAATGGGCCATCAATAAAAGCAGTTTTCTGCTGACCGAATCCACACACAACGAACATTCCCAAATAAAGCTCCCATTAATTTTCCGTAACCCTTCGCAAAGCTCAACTAAACGCTTCTTGTCCCAGGCCAAATCTTCATCAAGAAACCTAACCCTTTGAGCATGATGGATTTCAACTAATTCCTTAATCTCATCTAATACATGAACAATACTTCTGGCCCTTACCCCTTGCCCCCAAAGCACATGACGGTCACAAAAAACACAGTGATGCCTGCATCCTCTTGACGTCATGATAGAGACCGGACGATGCCCTTGTTTGTATAAGCAGGTCCCGATGGGTGGGATATCATCTAAATCCTTAAAAACACGCCTTGAGGTCTCGACCATTGTGTTTTCTTTTAAATAACATATATTCGGCACCTTGGGGCATACGCCTTTATGAAGCAGCATAGGCAGCACAAATTCAGGATCAGATAAAACAACAACATCTGCTAATTGACGCAACAAAATCTCCTCTTTAAACACAGAGGCAAACGGACCAAAAACAATGATACAAGACGGAGGATTCTTCCTCTGACGCATCTTGTGCATATGAGCAAAGACATTGGACTTGTTTCCAAAAAAGAGGGCATAACAACAAACATCCGTTTTCAACTTCTTGGCATGGACGCGAGGCATCTCTTTCCTCGGTAAAAAATCCACCATCCTTGCATCAAATCCATTTTTAAGAAGTGATAGAAAAACACCTGCGGCACTGTAACGCATAAGCCCTGAGCCGCCGCATTCTGGACGAGTGTTATCTAAAAGAATGACCTCAATCAATGTCTTATGCCCCTACTCTATAGTAAAGTGTTGTTAACCAATTATTGGCGTAGGCTTCAAGCCAAGATTGGCGTTTACTGTAATCACACCGAGGGTCATATTGGCTAATAAAACGCTTCCGAAGCCGCCGTAAAAAATCCGGCTTAAACAAAACCCTTGAAAGAACAACATATTCACGGACGCGTTCAAATTCCCATGGACCAGTAAATTTCCATACACTTTTTGAACAAGCAATCAGGCCTTGTTTCTTTAAATATTCCAAACCTTCCTGACAATGGTCAAGTACGCCCATGCCAAAACGTTTCAAGAAACCTTGAGATTTAAGCCCCTCGGTTATCATCGCCATGGCCGCGAAATGAGACATCACGTAAGTCTTATCTTCTGGACAGGCGTCAACGCCTGAGAAATCAGACATGGAGTCAAGGCCACGTGTCCGATAAAAAATGGATCCTGGAAACTGCCCCATAACCAAGGGGCCAAAACCAACCACTGCTGCTTCCATACGCGTATACAATTCTTCCTGATATTCTTCTCCTTCACTATCAAGGGCATAGCTGCCAAGCCCTTTGCGTTTAAAACCAGCTTTCTGAAGAATAGCTATTGCTGTTTTTATAATAGCGTCCCGTCTCTTAATAAAATCCAAAACCTCTTCTGATGGAGCACATAATGCTTTAAGATTTTTTCCGCAATAAGGATAAACATGGACGATATTAACTCCTTCATCAAGAAGCATTTTAAGGTCTTTCTTAATCCCTTGGACCGTCTGATACGGCAAGCCAGCGATAAGATCTGCATTCACATGAGGCACCCCAGCCTTCAGGGCAGAACGCACACACCAAAGCACTTGTTTTTTAGTCTGAAAGCGTGCCACTTGTTTGATAATCTTTTCATCAAGAGACTGAACCCCAATACTCAAACGAAATAATCCTCGCTTCACCAACACATCCAGTTTAGCTTGACTTAAAGAAGAAGGATTTGCTTCAAAAAGAATTTTACGCTCCCTTACAGGAAAATTCTTATCCAACGCATCTAAAACAGTATCTAACTGGCTTTCATCAAGAATGGATGGCGTCCCCCCTCCAAAACAAAGGGTGGACGTATCCATGCCTTTTAAAACAGGAGAAAAGAATTTCATCTGATTCTTTAAGGAAGTGATATAGGCATCAATGTCCAAAGGCTGTTTCAATACACGCCTTGCACAATAACAAAACGCGCATGAGTTCTCACAAAACGGGACATGGACATACAAATGGGCCTTGGCAATAGATTGGACAAAAACATCATTTTCTCGTGAATTGTTAATAGATCGAGCGACATCCTCCCACTTCGAAGAAGTTGCCAATACCCCAATCAGAGAATCTTCGCTTGTCAAAGGCTTGATCTCGTTTAAAAAAAATAAAAAATTGCGCAAGTCTTTATCGTTAGACATCTTTCTTAGCCTCTTTACACCCCCATTTGATAATACAATGCCATCAGCCAATGATTCGAAAAAGAATGAAGCAGGGTCTTCCCTTTCCTGTAATCCGTCCCTGGATTATATTGCTTAGCATAACGCTTTTGAAGCTTTAATAAAAAATCTTCACCATATAAAACCCGAGAAAGAGCGATATACTCCCGAAGGTGTTCTATCTCCCAAGAGGCTGAAAACTTCCACACTCCTTTGAAAGAGCCCACTAAACCTAAAGATTTAAGATAATTTAAGCCCCCTTTGCATGCCTGTTTCAAAGAAACCCCAAATCTATTTAAAAAAACTTTTTCATCAAGACCGTCCGTAATGATTGCCATTATCGCATAACGAGCCATCACGAAACTTAAATCTTGTGGACAAGCCTCAAGGCTGTTAAAACCATTATCTTGACCTGAAGGCTTGGTCCTGTAAAAGAGGGCGCCAGGAAATTGGCCTATAGAATACGCCCCAAAACCAAGCACCGCTGATTCAAGACGTGTATACGCTTCTTCCTGATGATCTTCTCCGGCTTGATTCAGGGCATAAGCACCTAGCCCTTTGCGTTTAAACCCGGAAGCTTTCAAAACCTTTGCGGCTTCATGCATCATGTCTGAACGTCTTTTAAAGAAATCAACAAACGTCTCTTGAGGACCACACAATTCATTGACAGGTAAACTGCTAAAGGGATGAACATGAACAATGTTAGCCCCTTCTTGAACAACTTTCTTAATATCCTCCAGAAGCCCTTGGATGCTCTGGCCTGGTAACCCGGACATCAAATCCACATTCACATAAGGAACGCCCGCAGCTCTGGCTACATATAAAGATGATAAAACTTTTTGCCTGGTCTGTGAACGAGCCACCTGTTTTAAGACGCAAGCCTCTAGCGACTCAACCCCCATACTCAAACGATAAAGTCCCCTATCCAATAAAAGGTCCAGTTTTGACCTTGTCCAAGAAGAAGGGTGTGTCTCAAAAAAGATTTTACGCCTCTGGACAGGATATGCGGCATCAGCCGCATCAAGAAGGAAGGTTATTTGTTTTTCATCCAAGAGAGACGGGGTCCCTCCACCAAAACAGATGTGAGATGCATCCATTCCCTCACAAGCCTTGGATTGACGTTCCATCTGGCGTGCAACGGCGTGAATATAAAGATCCAAATCCCTCTTGCTTTTAAGTAATCCTCGGGCACAATGGCAAAACTTACACAATCTCTCGCAAAAAGGCACGTGCACATATAATTGCAGCTTCTTAATGGATGAAACAAAAGAAGAGGTTCGTCTTGCCTTTTGAAGCAGACCTGCCAGGCTACTCCATCTGGCAGGCCGCGTCAAAGCGCCAATCACAGGGTCCTCAATGCTGGGCGGATGAACCTTATTAAGGAAAAATAAGAAGTTCTTTTTTTCTGAGTCTGATGAATTGTGATTCATTTTTGCCTTGAAAAACTCAAATAAAATTTCCCTTTAAGCAGTCCTTTCTTTTGATAAAGCATAAACAAATCTTTTTTCAGCAACGCCTGGTTACCCGGACACTTAGGGAATATTTGCGAGGCTTCTGTTAATCGATTATCCTGATACTCGACGAAATCAACATTATCAAAAAACCTCGCTAAATGAAGACACTTCTTAAAATCTTCCATCGTTTCTGTCGGGAAATTAATAATAAAGTGAGACTCCAGGCGGATCTTGGAATTATAAGCTTTAATCTCTTTGATGGTCTTCATCATCAATGAAAGAGAATAGGAACGTTTCATCAGTTTCAGGATTCGACTCGATCCACTTTGCAATGGAGTCAATAAATACGTGATTCTTTTATCCAAAATATGTTTCTTTAAAAAAGGATAATATTTTAAGAATAAAGACGGATAAAAATTAAATAACCCTATCTTAATCCTTTTATCAATCCTCAAGATTTCATCCACCAACTCCACAATATTGGCGCCACTATCATGCCCCCAACAACCGCAATCATCCGCAATCAACATCACCTCAAAACTTTTTTCTTTAATAAATCTCTTAATATCTTCAAGGATGTCCTTTTGACAGCGGCTTTGAAGGGCTCCTTTCGCAATTTTAATATTACAATACGAACATTTATTCAAACAACCTTGCGCTATCAACAAAGGCCTTAAAGCCTTTTTCCCTACATAAGAAACAGTACACATTGAAGCTGAAACATCCTCTATCCTGACCCTATAATCAAAATAATCCGAAAATTGATGAATAGACCCAGGAGGGATTAAAATATGCCCGCTTTTTCTGATATCTTCAGACACCTTGCATAAACACCCAAACACAATCACCTTCTTTGGAGCTTTTACGAATTGATTAATATAGTTGTTATTGATTTTGGCAAAGGCATCCGTAATGCCACAGGTATTAAAAATAAGGATATCTGCATGACTCGGACGTTTTACAACCGTATAATCATTCAATTTCAAAAACAATGCGATTTTCTGAAAAAGCAGTGAACTCGACGCACACGACATCAGTCCACTGGCAGATACAGCATCCAATAAACAGACCCTCTGTGAGGCATCAAATTTTCTCACGGATACCACCTTTAAGCGATGAGTCATTCAATACAAATTCTCCCTTAACCAGCCCCTTTTTCTTTGCAAATTCAAATATCCTTTTTTTTGCCTCCAGCTCCTCCAAAGAACACTTGGGTCGTATGCGACACGCTGGTGTTTGGGCATTTTCTCCGTACTCAATAAAGTTAGCATAATCAAAATACTTTGCTAAACCCAAGCTCTTTTTAAAGTCACTAGCTGTTTCTGTTGGGAAGTTGACCATAAAATGCGTGTATAACTGAATACCTGGATTGAGGCGTTTTATTTCTTGGACCTTGTCCATCATGGACGAAAGATTATAGGCTCGATTCATCAGTTTAAGTATCCTGAAAGAGGCGCTTTGTAAAGGAAGCAGCAAATACGTAATCCTTTTTTTCGCAATATGCTTTTTGAGACTTGAGTAATATTTTAAAAACAGGCTTGGATACATATTATAAATTTTTATCGTAATCTTTTCATGAGCTTTGAGAATATTATCAATCAGATCAACAATATTCAAACCATTCTCATGCCCCCAACTTCCGCAATCCTCGGCAATCAGAAATATCTCATAACTTTTATCCTTAATAAACAACTTGACCTCATGAAGAATCTCTTCAAGAGCCCGGCTTTTGACATCCCCTTTGGCGATCTTAATATTGCAATATGAGCATTTGTTGACGCAACCTTGGGCAATGACCAGGGGTCTGGCAGAAGCAAACGCCTGCGACGAAGGTATTTCTTTAATGCTTATCGTGTTTTCAAAATAATCAGAAAACTTATCAATTTCTGTTGAACCAATTAATAAGCACCCGCTCTTTTGGACCTCTGGTGATATCTTGCCCAAACAACCAAAAATAATCATCGTCTTTTGGGCTTTGGCGTATCTTTTGATAAAATCAAGATTGGTTTGGGCCCAGGCATCTGTCAAGCCGCAGGTATTAAAAAGAACAATATCCGCCTCCGGTACAGATTCCACCAGTCTATAACCATTTAGCTTAAAAAATAATTTAATCCGTTCAAAAAATACAGAGCTTGAAAAACAATACCTCTTGTCATTAGCATATAATATGTCTAATAAACAAATTTTCTGCTGACGGTTAAACTGGCCCTGAATCTTTTTGGGAGTCATCCGTAATGCGTGTGTTTTGTTTGTTTTATAATAGTCTGGATCTTTAATGATACGACAGTATCCCTGGATACGTTTGGCAGGCATCGACTGAGTATAAATAGGAAAATCGGGGCCGTTGTCTTTAAGCCAATAAGCCTCATCAAACCCCTCTTTAATCGCTTGATAATAAAGCTTGCCGCCTGGCATGATTTGCAAAGGCCTGACATGAAGTTTTATTTCCGGACGTAATTGCTTACGGAAAGAATACGTTTGGGCGACTGTTGAAGCGTCTTCACCAGGGAATCCAATTATCAAATTAGCATCAGCCTCAATAGCACTTTCGATGGTCAAATTAAGGTTTTTAACAGCAATCTCTGGTGAAAAATTCCGGCCTATGGCAGGCAATAGATGGCGGCAAAAGGAATCGACCCCATAATAAATCCTGCGGCAGCCCGCAGCCCTCATCGCTTGAAGCACTTCTTTGTCCACCAGATCAACCCTTGTCGATGTGGTCCACTCCAAAAAAGGAGATTCTTTCCTTAAAATATCACAAAATTCAAAGACCCGCTTTTTGTTAATAGTAAAATTGGTATCACAAAAAAAGACCTGCCTTGGACCAAAGAATCTATAAAGTTTGTGAACATACTCCAAGGCCTGTTTCGGACTTCTTTGAATGACTCGGCGTTCATCCTGGGCCATGCGGCTACAAAATAGACATCTATAAACGCAACCCCTGGCTGTTTCAACAGGAAGAGCGGAGATCATCGTATCCTTTGATTTCCAGGCTGGCAGGCCATCAATAAAAAAATCCTTAAAATCAAAAACCAAATCCCTATTCAGATCATCCTCAAGCAGACGCTGTGGGTTTTGATAAATGCGGTTTTTCTTATCCCGCCAGGTCAAACCACGAACAGAACTCATGGGGCTTTGATGAATGATGTTATTGATAACTTCTAAAAATGCACCCTCTGCGTACCCTCTCATGATCATGTCCACATCAGGATAATGCTTCATGATCTGAGTATCAAGAAAGGTGGCATGAGGCCCACCTAACACAACCTTGATTCCTGGGCTAACCTTCTTAACAATTTGAGCCAGCTCAAAACAGGCAAACCGGCTTTGAGTAAAACAGGTGATCCCAACAATATCCGGAACATAGGTACGGATAATTTCTTCAATTTTCTCAAGGGTATGATCTGGTTGATAATAAATATGGACAGGGCTCTGATACTCTAACCGAATCGCATTAGCTAAGGCAAAAACACCCAGAGGAAACCACTCCTCACGGCCAGATGTGCCAAACAAATCCTCGCCACCCAAATGCGGGTAAGGAGGAGAAAAAAATAAAACACGTAAACCCTTGTTAGCCTTTGACACTTATTGCTCCTTAACACGCGTTTGATATAAGGCTTGGAAATTTTTTTATCAACTACTGTTGCCCCGCCAATCTTCGTCACCGATTCTGAAAGACAGCCCGAAGGGCGTTGTCTTTCTGAAAAATTAGAAAAGATTGGCGGAAAAAGGCAACCCGTAGTTGAAAAAACAACTTCTAACCCTTATAGCGAACACACTAGCTTATGTGCGGTATCGCTGGATATATTCTAAATAAACCAATTCAACCTTCAAGTGAGGGGTTAGAGAGCTTATTGCAATCCATCCGTAAGCGTGGCCCTGATGATGAAGGGATTTGTCTTATTGAAAGTGCGCAAAATACGCATCGATTTTATAGGAATGATAACACCTATCAAGCCTTAGCCAGCTTACCGCATATCAAAGCCAGTGATGGTTATGTACATGACATTGCCTTGCTGCAAACCCGTTATGCTATTTTGGATTTGAGCCAGAAAGGTCATCAACCTTTTATCAGCCAAGATGGTTCTATTATCGCTATCTTTAATGGTGAGATTTATAATTATCTCGAATTACGTAAGGAACTTGAAGCTTCAGGTGTTTCATTTTGTACCCAATGTGATACGGAAGTCCTGACTGAAGGGTATGCTCAATGGAAAGACGAGTTATGGGGCAAGATGAACGGGTTTTGGGCTGTTGTTCTCTATGATCGTCACACACACACACTTGTTTTGTCCCGAGACCGTATAGGAGTGGCACCCCTTTATTACAGGGAAACCCCGGAAGGCTTATTTTTTTCAAGCTATATTGCCTCCTTATTGGATAGCAATGGACGTAAGGCAAATTTTAATGAAGATTCTATTCGAGGGTTTTTAGAAACAGGGCTTAAAGATATTGAATATTCAACTTATTATGAAGGTATTAAAACCCTGCCAGCAGCCAGTGTGGTCCATTTATCAGGCCCAAAACGTTTGGTCTCTGATGCCAAAAGGCATGATTTTTGGTCTTTGCCTGATACAAGGCTTGGGGAAAGGGACCTTTCTTTTGAATCTGCTGTTAAAAATTTTCGGGAAATATTTTTTAATGCCGTTGATATTCGTTTGCGCGCTGATGTGAAGCTGGCTTTTGAATTAAGCGGTGGGCTTGATAGTTCTTCCGTCGTTGCCGCTGCAGCCTGCTTGGCAAAACAGAAGATAACAACTTATACCGCAAAGATCAAGGATGCCAATGAAGAACCTTACGCGCATTCTATCCTCAAGAAATATGATGTGGATTATCGCGTGATTGATAAAATCGAGGATCAGTTTATTCATGATTATATTTCATTCACGCGCTTGATGGAGGAACCATACGATAATCCTAATGCGTATACGCATCACCAAATGTTGAGGCTGATGAAAGAAGAGGGAGTCAAAGTAGTTGTTACAGGAGCAGGCGGGGATGAGGTTTTAGCGGGTTATGAAGCAAGTTTTTGGCCTAAGGCGTATGAACAGTGGCGTCAAGAAGGGCCGTTAGGCTTCTTTAGGGCTGATTGGTATGAATTTTGTCGTCGATTTAAAACGCCCAGGAGTGCGTTTAAGACATTAAAGCACTATATGATGGATCCAGGGAGAAGGATTTCAGGTTTTAAAAAAAAGGGCCCCAAAGTCCTTCAATCTCCTGGAGGCGGGAAGGCTTTAGAATATCAAAATCAATACGACAGCCTCACCTTTGATCAACAAAGGCGTTTTCATTTTAATGTGGCGCTTTTACCCTTCTATATGCGCAGCAGTGATCATTTCACGATGGGTATTCCTATAGAACACCGGTTTCCTTTGCTTGATTATAGGATAATTGAGTTTTGCCTAAGGTTGCCCATCAGTTATCTGTTTAGAAATGGTTGGACAAAGTATATTTTAAGAAAAGCCATGGAACCCTATTTGCCCTCTAAAATTGTCTGGCGCAGGCAGAAAATGGGGTTCCAATTTCCCTATAGCAGGTATTTTAAAATGCATCGCAATACCTTTGAACCTGTTTTGAAGGCTGGTTATCCAGATTGTGATTATCAACAGATGCTGACCACAGATCCGATAAAGTTGTGGCGGTATCTTTCAACAGTTATTTGGCGGCAGAATAATGAGGATTTATGACCATTATTTTTTTAGTCGACATATTTCCGTCTATTTCAGAGACCTTCATCCTTAATCAGGTTACAGGGATGATTGATTTAGGTCATGAGGTGTTTATTTTCTCAGCTTCACGATCTGATGAACCAAATTTTCATGATGATGTCCGCAAATATGACCTGCTTAAAAGAACCTATTTTCATAATGATATACCCTCGAGTAAATGGAAACGCTTTTTGTGGGCGCTTTTTATGGTGTTTTCTTATGGGCATCGTAACCCACGTGCTATTTTGAATGCATTAAATTTTTTTAAGTACGGCAAGGAGGCCTTATCTTTAACTTATTTGTATAAGGTGATGTTGTTTTTAGGTGTGAATAAGGCGGATGTCCTTTATGGCCATTTTGGACATAATGGGAATTTCGCGGCATTGATGAAGGAATTAGGCATTGCGGGTAAGGTAGTGACCATGTTTCATGGCTACGATATTAGACGCGGTATTAAGAACAAAGATTTGTATAAGCCTTTATTCAAGTATGCGGATGCGATATTAAGTATTTCTGATTACAACTATCAACACTTGGTTGAGTTTGGCGCGCCTGTAGAAAGAATCTATAATCATCCTGTAGGTATTCATGTTGGGCGATATGTTTCATTGCCGTTGAAAACACCTGAACAAGGTGAGGTTATTCGTATTTTGAGTGTTGGCAGGCTTGTTGAAGAAAAGGGTTTTGGGTATGCCATTGATGTTATCCACCAATTGGTCTATGAACGAGGCTTAACTCATATTGAATATTGTATTATCGGCGACGGCCCATTAAGAGAAGAATTGCAGGCAAAGGTCAAGTCCTTGAAACTCACGGATAAGGTTTTTTTCTTAGGGTATCAGCCTCAAGATGGGGTGGAGCAATCCCTGGCTTGCGCACATTTGTTTTTACTTTCGAGTGTGGCAGAGGCACTGCCAGTTGTCTTGATGGAGGCCCAGGCGTCCGGGCTTCCGGTGGTTGCCACCCGTGTGGGCAGTGTTCATCAATTAGTGATGGACGGTGTTAGTGGTTTTATAGTTGCCCCAGAAGATGTTCATGGGATGTGTGATAAATTAGAATATTTGATACGTCATCCTTTTCAATGGAAGGCGATGGGTCAAGAAGGACGCAGGTCTATACAAGAACATTATGATGTTAAGGCATTAAATTTAAAACTTGATAAAATATTTAAGGAAATAATTCTCAAATAAATGATGAATACTCCAATCCCTATTGTCAGTGTTGTGGTGACCACCTATAATCGCCGAGAAAAATTAGAGCGCGCCTTAAAAAGTGTTTTGACTCAAACCTTAAAGGAGCTAGAGGTGATTGTGGTTGATAATGCTTCTGTAGACCACACACAAGAATTGGTGGAAGGCCTGAAGGATGATCGCATTAAGTATATCCGCCATGCCACTAATAAAGGGGGGCCTGCAGCACGAAATACCGGCATTAAGGCGGCCCGTGCATCGTTGATTGCTTTTTTAGATGATGATGACCAATGGCAGCCTGAAAAATTGGAACTTCAGGTGAATAAATTTAAAGATTTGTCACTATCTGTAGGGGTTGTTTATGTGGGTGCTGAAATTTTCGATGAACTCAAACAAAAGGTGTTAAAGACAAACCTGCCGCAGTGGCGCGGGCACGTTTATCAAAGGCTTCTGTTAGGAACAATGTTAAGCTCTGTGAGCAGTGTTTTAGTTAGAGCTGAATGTTTTCAAAAGGTTGGGCTGTTTGATGAGGATTTAACAAGCTGCCAGGATTGGGACATGTGGTTGCGGATTTCAAAGCAGTATGAATTTGATTATGTAAATGAGGTCTTGGCTCGCATTAATATGCATGGGAAACAGATTTCAACGAATTTTGCGGCCATGATACCAGGGCGGACCCGCATGGTTGTCAAACACCAACAGGAGTTTGCCAAGTTTCCAGCTATTTATGTGATTCATTTGAAAAGATTAGGCAAGATGCATTGTATTAATGGCACATGGCGTCTTGGGATAGAATGGTTTATGAAAGCCATTAAGGTCAATCGTTTTGAGGCTTTTAAAATTGTAGCGTGGTGTGTTTTGGAATTACCTGTTGTTAAATTCACATCAAATTTAAAGGGCTTTAAGAGATATGAAAATTGATGTTTTGATGTATCATGGCTTCACTGATAAAGAAAAACATCCTGGTATTGAAAATCACCATGGCAAACATTTGTTTATCCAGAAATTTGAAGATCAAATTGTATTCTTAAAGAATAATTATAATGTCATATCAGTAAAAGAGTTGAAAGAGTTTTTTGCTGAAGGAAGAAAATTTGAGAAGCCTTCTGTGTTGATAACTTTTGACGATGGGTATCGATCTAATTTTAGACTCGCCTTTCCTGTGCTTCAAAGGCACCAGGTCCCGGCAGTTGTTTTTGTGACAACGGATTTTATTGATAAGAAAATGCCTTTATGGTTTGACCGTATTGAATATGCCTTGGAAAGGTCAACCAGGAAAGTCCTTGAGTTTGATTTTGATGGTAAGGCTCATCAATTTGATCTTCGTTCTTTGTATGATCGGATTCAGACAGAACACAAGATTAAAGACATGATAAAGTCTACTTCAGGGCAGAAAGACCAGATCCTTTTACAGATTGAAAAGGCTTTGGGGGAATCTTTGGATATTAATCATTGTCCTGACATTTTTGCCCCATTATCCTGGGATGAAATACGCATGATGAAAACCAGTGGACTTCTGACCATTGGAAGTCATACCTGTTCACATGCTATATTGACCAGATGTCCTCAAGAAGATATCAAAAAAGAATTGGTTGAATCGCGTAAGCGCATTGAAGAAGAAATTCAAGCCCCATGTGTTGATTTTAGTTATCCCAATGGAGAAAAGGATGATTTTAGTAATACCACGCATTATCTGTTAAGCAAATGCGGGTATAGATTGGCCTTTGTTTCGATCGTTGGTTCTAATGATCAGTTAAGTAATCGGTATGAATTAAAACGCTTGAATATCCATAATGCGGGAGACTTACACGGGTTTAAGCGCACATTATCTGGCTTTTTTCGTTCTCTAAGATTGGTGAAAAAATGGAAGTTATATTAAAACAAGAGTGGAAAGATATCAACCCTCATGAATGGGATGATCTTCTGTTAAAGAGCCCCACTCAAACTGTTTTTCAACTCTTTGGCTGGCATCAGTCCTGGTGGGAACATTTTTCTATTGGTAAACAATTATTCTTGATTCAAGTATTTGAAGACAAAAAATTGATTGGTTTAGCACCTCTTTACAGGATAACTAAAGGGCCTTGGCGTATCCTGAAGTTTATCGGATCTGGGCATTCGGATTATTGTGATTTTCTGTATCCCTTAGACAATCCAGCAGTATTATCTGCTATTCTTAAATGGTTGGCTCTTCATCAACAATGGTGGGATGTTCTTGTTTTTGATTATATCCCTGAAAGATCAATGTCGATGGCCCTAATGAATGAGGCTTTCAAGGATAGTGGATTGGGTTTAAGAAAATATTCTGAGATCCAATGCCCGGCAGTTTTGTTTGATAGGGCCATTGCCGGAGAGTTAATCGACAAACAAAGCCTGCGCAGGCATGCTAAGCATTTTCAAGTTTTAGAGGGTTATAAGGTCTTACACTTGAACGCCTGGGAAGATATTGAGCCATGGCTAGAACAGTTCTTTGGGCAGCATATCGAGCGTTGGCATCATTCGAGTCATAAAAGTTTATTTATTAAAAGTGAGAATGTGGCTTTTTACAGGTCATTTATCAAGTGTTTATGCGCAAAAGGGAATGTTGTTTTTTCCGTTATTCAATCTCAAGGTCAACCCATTGCGTTTCATATCGGGTTGTTGTTTGGAAAGGATTTTATTTGGTATAAGCCTTCGTTTGATATTTCTTTATCACGATATTCGCCAGGCGAGGTGCTTTTAAGGGAACTTTTTATTTATGCCTGTTCTCAAGGTATAAGTAAGTTTGATTTTTCGATTGGTGATGAGCCTTTTAAAAGGCGGTTTGCTAATGCCTATGAGAAGAATGTTTCGTTTAAGGTGTTTAAATCAAGAGGCCTGGGTTTGTTAGATGCTCTATTGATGATAAGGCATAGGATATAAAATGAAAATATTATTAGTCGGATACCACAATCCTCATTTTACCAACACCATGGTCTGGCGTGAAAAGGCCGTTGAATATTTAGGCCATGAGCTGTTAACCTTTGATGACAGGAGTTTTTTGTTCCCAGGCCGTCTGAGGGATAAAAGCCCGTTTTTACATCAATGGGATTTGGAGCGACTCAATAAGTCTCTGGTCCAATTTGTTGATAAACATTCACCTGATATTTGCTTAATAGTTGGGGGACAGAGAATTTTATCTTCTTCGGTTATTGAAATCAAGAAAAGAGGGATATGGACAGCGTTATGGACATCAGATGTCCCTATCGATTTCAAGAATATTTTACAGGCAGCCCCTTTTTATGATCATTTATTTTGCGCGGGGAGTGAGGCTGTTGATATTTTTCATAAGGAAGGATATCGTCAAGTGACCTGGTTGCCGTTTGCATGCGATCAGAATTTTCATAAGCCTTTTTCTTTAACAGGTAAAGAAGCCAAGGCCTATGGAAGGGACCTTGTGTTTGTAGGGTCCTATTATCCTAACCGCGCCAAGACCCTGGAGTCGCTAGCGGCTTTTGATATAGGTGTTTGGGGGCCGTATTGGTCAAAATTATCATTTGATTCTAAACTGAAATTAAAAGCAGTAGACGTTAAAATGAATTTTGACCAATGGGTCAAGATTTATAGCGCCTCCAAGATTTGTGTGGTCATTCATTATCAAGACGAAAATTGCCTCTGCCATCAGATAAGTCCGAAGGTCTTTGAAGCCATGGCTTGTGGATGTTTTGTCTTAACAGACAGGCAAAAGGATGCCTCGAAGGTGTTTCAAGATAAAGAACATCTTGTGTTTTTTGATAACGAGTCTGATCTCTGCCAAAAAGCCCAGTATTATTTAGATAACGATGAGAAGCGAAGGCAAATAGCGCGGGATGCACAAGCTTTTGTGTTGGCCTCTCACCGATATCAGGATAGGATTAAAAAAATTTTAGACACTTTTCAAGGGAAGGTGGGGTTATGAGCGACTGTCGAAAAAAGCTGTTTGACGCGTATCATGAGGCTGTTTATAAACAAAGTAATTCCTTAACCCAAGAACAGTTTGAATGGGCTTGTGGGACATTTGAACATGAGTGGGGAGGCTTTATCCCAGAGACTAAAGATGCGGTTATCCTTGATTTTGGTTGTGGGGTCGGGGATTTCTTATATTATTTGAAGAAAAACGGATACACCAACTTTTATGGTATTGATACTTCTGCTGGGCAGATTGAGTATTGCAGGCTTAAGGTCAGTGATAAGGCCCAAGTTATTGACGGAAGAGAGTTTCTTAAAGACAAGGCAGGCATTTATGATTTTATCATGGTTAAGGATGTCTTGGAGCATATACCTAAGAATGAGGTTATTGAACTTCTTGGGTTGCTGCATCAAGCCCTTAAAGCTCACGGTAAACTTGTAATCCGTGTGCCGAATATGAGTAATCCTTTTGGATTAGACGCTCGTTTCAATGATTTTACCCATGAAACAGGTTTTACCTCAAAGAGCCTTAATCAGGTGTTGATTACCGCTGGATTTACTGATGTGCAGATCCTGCCAGACCAAAAAATGGTTATCCGTTCTTTTAAAAATTGGATACGGAGCATCTTGGTCTGGAAGTTACGTCATTTGATCCGTTTTTGTTATTACATCCAAGATTACACCGTACCCAATAATTTGGATAAAAACATTGTTGCTGTGAGTATCAAATCATGAGTCCAACTGTCAAAAAAATTAAGGTTTTACATTTATTGGAATGGTGTGAGTTGGGCGGCGGCCTTGAAATCATGACCAAGGAGATTGTTTGTGGTTTAGACAAAGAAAAATTTGAGGTGGAGGTATGGTGCTTGTACCGTGGCGGGCTCATGGCTGAAGAAATCCATCAACAGGGCCTCCCTGTCCGCGTTTTGAATATTTCGACTTACCATAATCCATGTAATATCCTTAAATTAATTTATTTATTTAAAGAAGCAAGGCCGGATATTATTCATACTCATGTGTATTTTGCTTCTACGATAGGCAGAATCGCTGCCAAATTAGCAGGGGTTAAGGTGTGTATTAATCATGTCCATAGTTCCTATTGGCATTATTCTAAATGGAACCTGATGATTGAGCGGGTTTTGAGTGTGTGGACGGAAAAGATAATTTGTGTTTCTCAAAGCGTGCGTGATTTTGTGGTTCAGTATGAGAAGATCCCTTCATCCAAAGTCTTGGTTATCTATAACGGTATTACACGCAAAGAAATCAATAGCCAACCCAATCATGATTTTATTGTCACCATTGTGGCCAGTTTATTTGCTAACAAAGGCCATCGGGTCTTATTAGAGGCTATAGCTTCCTTAAAAAACAAACATCCGTCTTTAAAATGTTGGATGGTGGGTGAAGGACAAGAGGGGCTTGGTTTAAGAGCGCTTTGTGAAGAGTTGGGTATTGTAGACAGGGTTGTTTTTTGGGGGGTTCGCTGGGATATTCCAGAGATTTTAGCCCAAAGCCAGTTGTTTGTCTTGACTTCCACCCAAAGGGAAGGGTTAGGGGTCGCTATTCTAGAGGCTATGGCTTATGGCCTGCCGGTCATTGCAAGCCGTGTGGGAGGTATTCCTGAGATAATTGAGGACGGAAAGAATGGATGCTTGGTCCCTCCAGGGGATTCTCAAAAGTTAGCGGAATGTATTGATAGGCTGATCCAAAACACAGATGAGCGCCAACGTCTGGCATCAGCAGGCAGGCAAACATTTGAAGAACGTTTTCAGGCTAAATACATGATTGAAAAGATTCAAGAACTGTATTTATCGGCAATTTAACTTACGCGAGAACTTCATGTTTGTTACGGCGTGGATTATAGTGAGGTTTATGGACGCTGTAAAAGTTTTTTCCGAAACGGGATATTTTCGCCGTCATCTACGGTTTGCAACAATTGTTTTCTAAAGTATGCTTAGTATATTTGGAAAACAATTGTTGCAAAACCTTGACGACTTTTGGCGAAAAATCCCTTAATGTTTCGGAAAAAACTTTTACAGCGTCCATAAACCTGCATCACGTGGATGGAAAGAAAATTGGCTCTTTGAAATTTTGAATGGGTAGCAAAGCTTAATCTTACGCGAGGCCAAGCCACCCGCTAATCTATACCATTCCTACCCATTCAAAATTCAAAAGAATCAGAAAATTAGATAAGGACGAAGAATTTTATGAGATATGGAATTATTTCAGATATTCACTCCAACCTGGAAGCTTTTGAGGCAGTGATGACTGAATGTCGTCAGTTAAAAATAGAGACCTTGTTATGTTGCGGGGATATTGTGGGCTATGGAGCTGATCCCAAAGCTTGTATTCATTTGGTCAAAAAAGGGAACATAGTTTCTGTTGCTGGTAACCATGATTGGGCGGTGTCAGGACGGCTTGACTTTTCTTATTTTACTCCCAATGGCCAGGCTGCGGTCTTATGGACCAGATCGCAACTGGGTATGGAAGATATGATTTATTTAAACAATCTGCCTTCATGGCTGAAGAACAAAGACTGTACCCTTGTCCATGGGACCTTGCAATCACCGGGCCAGTTTACTTATTTGACCAACATTGAGAAAGCCTCCCAAACCTTTGCCCTTATGGAAAACAAGGTGTGTTTTGTAGGGCATACCCATGTGCCTCAAGTGTATATCGAGCGTGAGGGGAGGATTTATTCGAGTGATATTTTAGATATTGATATTCAACCTGATTGCAGATATATCATTAATGTGGGAAGTGTCGGACAGCCGAGGGACAGGAATCCTTTGGCCAGTTTTTGTGTTTATGATACCCAATTAGAGATGATTGAAAATCACAGGGTCCCTTATGATATTGAAAGGGCCCAACAGAAAATATTAGAGGCAGGTTTGCCTCAAGCCTTGGGCCTGCGTTTAAGAGAGGGACGATAATGCGCGTAGGGATTGATGCTCGTGAAATCCAAAATGGCGTTTATACAGGGATAGGCCGGCCATTGGCTAATTTTCTTCATTATTTTGCTTCACTCGATAATGAGGATACCTGTGTCCTGTTTTCTGCTCAAGAAATCCCCATTGATTTTGGCCCTAAGGTCAAGAAGGTGGTTATCCCTGAAAAATTGACTTTTTATTGGGACCAGTGGCAATTACCAGAGCAGTTAAAGAAAGAGGGGGTTGAGATTTTTTATTCCCCTTATTATAAAATTCCTTTTTTAAAGCCTTGTCGTTGTGTCAGCTCCATCTTGGATTTGATGTATTTAACGTTTGGGCCTTACTACAAGCGTATGCCCTGGTGGTCTAAATTATATTACGCTACTTTTGGGAGGGCTTTTGCACATCGATCAGATAGGGTGTTGACATGCTCAGAATATTCTCAGAGAGATATCCAGCGTATTTATGGAGTGAAGCCTGAGAAAATCAAGTTAATTCCTTTAAGTTTGGGTGATATTTACCGACCAGAATCGGGCGCTTCACCAGTGAAGGGGCGATATCTTTTGTATGTGGGTAATTTTAAGATACATAAGAATGTGATAAATATTATTAAGGCTTTTGCGTTATTAGAAAACGAGTTTCCTGATTTGAAATTGGTATTAGCTGGCCCTCGGGAATACGAGTATAACGCCTTAGTGGCAAAGGTCCATGATTGTCATCTGGACCAGAAGGTCATTTTTTTAGGGAAGATTACCCAGGAAGATAAGCCTCATCTTTTATATAGCGGGGCAGAGGTGTTTGTGATGCCTTCTTTGTATGAGGGTTTTGGCCTGCCGCCTTTAGAAGCCATGGCTTGTGGGGTGCCGGTCGTTGCCTCGAATACAACATCGATTCCTGAGGTGGTTAAAGACGCGGGATTGCGGGTTGACCCTATGGATGTAAAAGCTATTGCTGAGGCCATCAAGAGGATTTTGAAGGACCATGTTTTAAAGCAGGAGCTGATTGCCCGTGGTTTGCGTTATGCCAAGGAATACGAGGCCACAAAGGTGTCTCGAATGCTTTATGATTTTTTGAAAGGCTTAAGTTAATCTATACGCGCGGGGCTTGAGGGAGGGCTATTATGTTTTCAGAACAATAAGGGATTTTTGGCCAAATGTTTGCGAGGGCTTACAATAAATTTTTTCTAAATATACTAAGGATGCTTTAGAAGAAATTTATTGTAAACCGAAGCAAACGGCCAAAATATCCCGTTCAGAAAACATAATAGCCCTCCCTCAAGCCTTGCGTGATTTACCCAATCAAAATTTTCAACAGAATTCATATATATGGTTTACTTTTCAAAAATATTATTGATGGTCTGGGGCATGAGATTATTGTTCGTGCTGATAGCAGCCGCCTCAAAATTAAATCAGTTCTTCCTTTTATCATCTTTTCTTTTTGTCCTCATGGTCTTTCATGCCTGTAATGGAGTCTGGTGTGGTGATTTTTGGATACATGCTGTGGTGGTGCGTGAGTTGGCCACACATCCGTTTGCCCCTCAACATCCTCAAATGTTAATGAATGCGGCGCACGCCTTTTATTCACCTTATACGTTAGGTGTTGCCTGGCTTGTCAGGATATTCTCTTTAAGCCCCATCCAAGCCCTTTCTATGGCAGGGCTTTTTAATTTTCTTCTTTTTATGAGTGGTTTAAAAATATTTGTAACGCTTTTACTGGGGCCAGGCCGGCGGGCTTTTTATACGCTTTTATTGACCCTTTTTTTATGGGGGCAGACACCGTGGTTTTTTAGCGGTTTTTTTCATTTTAAGGTTTTAGGATATGTGTTGCCCTATCCATCAACCTTTGCCATGGCCCTTGTTTTTTATGGGTTATCAATGGTGATTTTATTTTTGCGCCAAAGAAGTTGGTGGATGCTTTTCGCCCTGTATTTGTTAAGTACCGTTGTTCTTTTGACGCACACATTAAGCGCTGTTGTTTTATATGTAGGGTTTTTGGCTCTTGCGGTTGGATGTTCACAAGAAAAAGTGATGGACGGTGTTTTAGTTCTTTTGCTTGTTCCATTGTCTCTTTTCCTGGCAATGGCCTGGCCTTATTATTCCATATCACAACTTTTTATGACAAAAGGGGCCTTTATAGATGCTGAAAATATATGTATGTATCAAGGGGTGTGGGGGAGTATCGGACCTTCTTTTATCGGTTTCTGGCCTCTTTTTTTAAGGATAAAATCTAATAAAAGAGATCCATTAGTTTTAATGTTTATAGCGTTAGCGTTTATTTATGTTTATGGGGGCATCACGGGTCATTATTCTTGTGGCCGGGTGATCTCCTTCTTGGTTTTTGTTTTGCATCTGGCTATTGCGGATTGGATTTCAAATCATGAAAGATTCTTTGAACAGAAGTTTATAGAAAAAAGTCTTTTTCTTTTGATTACGGGTTTCTTCATATTGGGGTTGTTTTATAACTGTGCCCCCCAGGCAAGGGTGTATTGGCCTGGGATCAAGAATAGTTATAACCAGTATTTGTTCTTAGGAAAATATACCAAGCAATACGATGTCATTCTTGCTGACTTAGAAACCAGTGATTATGTGCCTGTGTTTGGAGGCAAGGTGGTGGCGTATAAGCATTCGAGACCTTTTGTGAAGGACAGTCAAGAACGAATCAATGATGTGAATGCCTTTTTTGACAAACAAGCATCTCTAAAAGAGCGTCAAGCAATCATCAATAAGTATCATGTTCATTTTATATTGATAAGTAAAGAAAAACAAAGTCAGGGGCCCTCAGTGAAGGATTTTGCTTCTTTGGGGCAGGCAGTATATGTTGATCAGAAGTTCGCGTTGATTAAATTTACACCGTAGGAAATTCCTTTTCCCCCTCTTTTTTTAAAGAGGGGGAAAGGGGGAGTTCTCGTTGAAGTTTGTCGTAAGCGCTAAGTTTAGTTTCTTGTATTTTCTTTGGTGGACAAGCACTCTATGTGCGTAGGCTGGCGGGAGGGCTATTATGTTTTCGGAATGGGATATTTTGGCCGTTTGCGTCTGTTACAATAAATTTTTTCTAAAGCATCCTTAGTATATTTGGAAAAAATTTATTGTAAATCCTCGCAAACATTTGGCCAAAAATCCCTTATTGTTCCGAAAACATAATAGCCCTCCCGCCAGCCCTGCATGATTTACCCATTCAAAATTTTAAAGAGCCTTTAATTTTTATATGCTTAAATCAAATGAAGGTAGAATTCCAGAATTAGACGTCCTGCGCGGCTTGGCAGCGCTGGCTGTATTGTGTGTTCATTATACGACCAGTTATACGGAAGAATATTTTCCGCCTTATCCGACTTTGTTTGATTTTTCCAAAGGAGGATATGGGGTCCATTTGTTCTTTATGATTTCTGGTTTTGTGATTTTTATGACCTTGGAGAAGACAAAGAAACCCATGGATTTTTTTGTTTCAAGATTCTCAAGACTTTATCCCGCTTATTGGGTTGCGGTTATTATTACATTTTGTTCTGTGAGGTTTTTTCATCTGCCTCTGCCTTTAGGGGATGTAACCAATAAGGAAGCCTTGGTTAATTTAACAATGTTCCAGGAATGGTTTGATATGCGTAATGTGGACAGGGCTTATTGGACGCTTACGGTGGAACTTTCTTTTTATATCCTTATGTTTGTTCTTTTTCTAAAAAAGGGCCTTAAACATATTGAATGGTTAGGCTTATTGTGGTTAATGGTCATGGTGGTCACCTCCAGGCTTTATTGGTATGGGCATATTCATATGCCTATGTGGATAAGGCATTCTCAGATGTTAAATTATGGCCATTTATTTTTTGCGGGTATTTTATTTTATAATTTAAAGAATAAAGGTGATGTTTGGTATAGGTATTTAGGGCTGGGTCTTTGTTTGATCACTGGATTTTTAGTCAGGAAACATAGTGCAGACATATATTTTGAAGCAGCTTTTTTTATTATCTTCTTTCTTTTTATCAGAGGGTATCTGTCCTGGCTGGTGATGCGACCGCTGGTTTTTTTGGGGACTATTTCTTATAGCTTATATCTAACTCATGAGTATATTGGATTTATTATTATCAGGTATTTATTTTCAATAAAAATGAATGCCTGGGTGTGTTTTCTCCTCCCCACCGCATGCGCCATAGGATTGGCTACAACAATTACATATTTTATTGAAAAGCCGGCCATTAAATGGATAAGAAGGAAACCGTTGAGTTGATAAGGAATTTTACTAAGCCCTAAAAAGGTTGTGTTATACTAAAGCTAAGAAAATAGGATGATAAAATGATAAAAATATCAAAAAAGCAGGCACTTATCTATAAACAAAGATGGAATCGTGTGCGGCAGGTTCAAAACCTGGAACTGGGGTCGGATTCTATCCTTTTAAAATTTAAACAACTTTGTTTCCTTATGGATTCCTTTTGCTTAGCACCTGTTGATCAGAACAGAGAAAATGAAATAAGCCGGATAAGGCAACATTGGAAAATTCTGAAAAAACAACACCATAATGCCAGTTAAGAAAAAAATATTATTTTTGAATGGGTTATTGCCTTTTGAAGAAGAAAGCATGAAGCGTAGGATATTTCACCAGATTGGGACTTTAAGAATCCCTTTGCCTACACCGGAAGATCTGATTATCATGAAAATGATCGCCCATAGGCCTCAAGATATGATAGATATAAAAGTTATTTTGGAGGCCTTTCCTAAGTTGGATCGCAAAAGGATCCAAAAATGGGTGAAAGAATTTTCTATTGCATTGGAAAATTCAGAAATCTTGTCCGATTTGAAAGCTTTAATGAAGCATTAAATAGCGTCATGTCAAAACGGACTTGGATGATTTCTTCTCGGGAGTCGTGAAAATTAGCTTAAATGCCAGAATGCAGAATATCAAGATAATCGCATTGAATGGCAGGCGCATGCGATCTCCTGCGGCGCCTGTAAAGAGGGCGGTTGCAAGGACGCTCAACAGGGTTGGGAAATATAAAAATAGAGACTGAAAGACAGGTTGATGATTCTGTTTTCTATATCTTTGAAAAACAATGATAGGAAAAGCTAAAAAGCTCAACAGGAGTATCCATTTATAAACCCTTGAAATTTGAAATAATACCTGCCGAATCTTTCCATGATTATTGTATTCATCGCTTGAGGTGCTGACGAATTTCATGCGTTCGTTGATAGGTTTTGTGAGAAGTACGACGGCATCAGAGATATCAAAATAAGAATATAAGAAGAAGGTGCGAATTTCCTCCAGTGCATTCTTAACGAATAGAAGAGGATGATGTTG
Organism: Candidatus Omnitrophota bacterium; assembly: GCA_015233375.1. GTDB lineage: Bacteria > Omnitrophota > Gorgyraeia > Zapsychrales > Fredricksoniimonadaceae > JABDGZ01. The sequence goes on from JADFXW010000002.1 coordinate 40,321, forward strand.
ATAGGTGGTAAATACAGTATTTTTTAATTGCGCATCAACCAAGGCCTCTGTTTGGCTAAATGTTTTGCCTGATTTTAATTCTTTCATAAAAAGATCTGAATAGGAGGCATGGCCTGTTGAAGAATCACTTCCTATGTGAACATGATGAAGGACAGAACCACCTTGGCTTGACAGTGTCCAGTGATTAGTAAGATGGTGGTTACGATATGCCCATGCGCCTAAGGTAAGACAAAAGGCTAGTAATACGCAAAACATCCTGGGTAAAATATTTTTTTCTCGTTTGATGAGGCCTACGACCAAAGCCGTTAGGATTGAAGAGACGGTATAAATAATCAAATTGCTGCGAGTGAAATTAGCCATTATTCCCAATATACAGGCCATGAATAAATGGTTTCTGGAGGCCTGGTCCTTATTTCGCATCAGATGATACGTAAAGCCTGTTATACAAAATCCAGCCATGAATTCTGTTCCAATCCCCCAACGGACAAAATACAGGGGGCTGAATACTAATAAAAAATGATAAATTTTTTGCCATCTCGTCTGATCAAGAAAAAGGCGGCCTAAAAGAAATCCATAAATACAAATGCCGATATAGAACAGATAGTTTAAAATAAGAGCAACCCATGGTGAGTCCCAAATAAAACGTAATAAGCAAAGAAGAAAAGGATAACCTGGCAAGCGAACGGTGCAAGGGATGATGGAAGGGACAAGATTTAAAGAGTCAAGTTTTTCTAAATGAAAAAGGGGATAGAATTTAGGCGCGGTATATGCAAATTGATGAAGAGACAAGAGATTGCCGGCTAAATGCCAATACTCATAACCATCTGAGCCCAGGCCTACTGGATTAAGGACAGGGTGGACATAGGAGACTACAAAAAGGGTGAGGGTTATCAATCCAGATAGTAAGAAAGCTAGATTCATACCTTTTATATTATCAAAATATGAACACACGCATATCTAAAATTAGGATTTTATATTTGCATAACATGACTCAAATCAGTGGAGGGGAGCAGAGCCTTTTAAATCTTTGGGCAAAACTGGACCGTCAGCGATTTGAGCCTTTTTTAATAATCCCTGAGGAAGGTGATTTAAGTCGTGCTGCTAAAATCCTTGGTGTTCCAGTGGCTTTTCTTGATGTGCCGCCGCTTCATTCTGAGAATTGGAGGCAGATTTTGCAAACGGCCCTTCTATTAAGAAAATATTTACGTTTAAACAGGATTGACCTCATCCATTCGTATTCACCCCGTAATAATATTTTAAGCGCCCTGGTGGCCAGGTTTTTAGGCCTGCCTGTTATTTGGCATGAGCGTAACCTTATTTTTGGTGATGAGCCGGATAGAAGCAGGCAATTTTTTTATTTACCATCCCGTATCATTTGTAATTCTCAAGCCGTGTCAAAGCGTTTTGAAGGAGTCAATGGTTTTAACCAGAAGGTGAGGGTTATTCTTAATGGGGTTGACTTGGAGGAATTTAAGCCGCTTGATGCCAATCTTAAAATTCAAAATAAGTTTGGGCTTGTTGATAAGAAGGTGGTAGGCATGGTCTCTAATCTTAATGCAAGAAAGCGAATTGAGTTCTTGATAGAGACAGCTCCCTTGGTTGTTGAAAAAATGCCTGATGTTAAATTTTTAATTATTGGGGGAGAATTTCCAGATGAAAGGGGTTGGCGGCTTAAAGAACTGAAAGCCCAGGCTAAGCGTGCAGGAGTCCTTGATCATATCGTATTTGCCAATTTTCAGGACGATGTTTGTCCATTCTTGAATGTTCTTGATCTTGTTGTTCATGTGACCCCCAAAGAAGCCTGTAGCAGGGCGATTCTGGAGGCGATGTCTTGTGCTAAGCCCGTGGTGGCCATGAATGATGGGGGGAACCCTGAATTGGTGAAGGATGGACATACAGGCGTTTTAGTCACTCTTGATGACAAAGAAGTTTTGGCCGAAACTATTATTAATCTTCTCTGTGATGATTCAAGGCGTTTAATGATGGGCCAGCAAGGACGGCAAAGGGTGGAACAATTGTTCGATGTGAAAAGAAATGCCCAAGAAACCCAAAAGGTTTATTTAGAATGCGTTTCCTCATCGATTTCTTCTTAAAGAATTTTTATGCATGGGTCATGGCAGGATTAGTGGTCTATATCTTTTCAGGCCTGGCCTTTTGCCAATTATTATCAGCGGACGCTTGCAATTACCTTAATATAGCCCAGAACATTGCCCATCATAAAGGCTTTGTGATTAGTTATAATTCCGCGCAAATTTTTAATACCCTGTATTATCCTATTTGGCCCTATTATCAATTTTTATACCCACTTTTTTGTTCTTTGTTTATTGCGCACGGCGGGATCATTGGGGTGATAAAGGTCAATGTCGTTTTGTTTGCTGTGAATGCGGCCATCATCTTTTATGTTATTCAGAAATTAATCCCAACACGATTAAATATCTTGTTTCTCCTGTATCTGGTATTCAGCACGAACGTTTATCTTTCCGCTATTTATCCGTGGACTGAACAGCTGCATTTTTTATGTTTTATTTTAACCTTCATGGCTTTTTTAAAATATGCCCATAATCAAAAAGCTTTGGTGTTGTTAGGTTTTTTAAATAGCGTCTTGCTTCTGTTGAGGGAATCTCATTCCTTTATTATTTTAGGTTATTTATTATTTATCCTTATGGGAGGGCTGCCCATCCAGGGCCGTATCAAATCCTTAGTGTCTTTTATCACAGGGGTTCTTTTATTTTATGTCCCCTACCAGTGGTGGTGTTATGGGTCAACCCACGCTTTTTATCCACAAAATGCCAAAGGGTCTATAATTTTCTCAATGTCAGGTTATACGAATCGTGTGATTTATGATATTTCAAAGGTTGGTCCGCAACTGACCCTAAGTCCTTTTTTTACAATTGAGCATATGATAAATATTAAGAAACATATTTCTGATATCTTGCATCAAATGTCGGCCTTTATGATTCCTTGTTTTTTTTATTATTTATTGCCTGAGCAAAAAAGAAAGGATGGAGGGCTGGTTGGGCTTGCGTTTTGTCAAAGCCTTACGGGGATTTTGGGTTTTTCTTTATCATTTTATATGTTTGATTATTTTGATGCCATCAGGTATTCGATGGTCCATTTTATTTTAATTAGTATCGCAGGCTGGTATTGTTTGTATCAAGGATTGGCTATTTCAGCATCGAGGGTCTGGCGGACAATCATGGTTATTGTCTTGGTTGTTTTAGTGTTGCCTTTAAGTATTCAATTTTTTGATAATAGAGAAGCTTTATTAAGAAATCCCCGATGGGTTTCTCTGCCCTATGAGAAGGATTTGTTTGCGGCGTATCAATGGATTGATAATAATTTGCCCCCAGAGGCCTTGATTGCCTCAGATGAAAGACAGGAAGCGTATTTGATGCATCGTCCATTTGTGAATGTGCCTGAAGGCAAGGCCTTTACTTGTGAGAATTTATCGAGGTTTCAAAAGATTTATGCACCAGATTATTATCTATTGTCTGACAAGATTTTAGGTACTTGTTTGGAGCCTGCCAATTATTCAGTGATATTCGTTAATCACCATTTAAGGCTTTTAAAATCTAAAACCAGTTAAAAATTGTGGCTCTTTGAAATTTTGAATGGGTAGCAAAGCTTAATCTTACGCGGGGCCTGTCTTGGCCGGCGTGTTAACGTGCTCCTCTTGGCGAATGGCAACCCTATCAGCGGCCAGAAAGGGGGTTTCCCTTTACCGCTGACTTGGGCACTGGTCGTGCGCTCGTTAACACGCCGGCCAAGACACCCGCTAATCTATA
>JADFXW010000030.1 GCA_015233375.1 Candidatus Omnitrophota bacterium
CCTTATATTTTGGCGGTTGCTAATTTATTAAAGGTCAATGAAATTTATAAAGTAGGAGGTGCCCAGGCGATAGCAGCGCTTGCTCTTGGCACAAAAACAATCCCAAGGGTGGATAAAATTGTGGGGCCGGGTAATTATTATGTGACTGAGGCTAAACGCCAGTTATTCGGGTTTGTGGACATTGATATGCTGGCAGGACCGACGGAAATGGTTTTGATTGCCAATAGGTACAGCAATACGGATTTTGTTTTAGCGGATTTAGAGGCCCAAATGGAACATGTGGGCGGTTTATCTATTTTACTTTCAACCTCCAAGCAATTGATTAAGGTGGTGCGCAAGCGTATTTTAAATGGTTATTGCATTTATTGTAAGAACATGGATGAGGCCATAGAGATTGCCAATAATCTTGCTCCTGAGCATTTACAGATTGTCACCAATAATGCCGTTAGTGTGGCCAAGAAAATCAGGCATGCAGGGGCCATTTTCTTAGGGCCGTATAGCCCAACAGCTTTGGGTGATTATGCCGCGGGTCCAAGCCATGTGTTGCCTACCATGGGAACAGCAAGGTTTTTTTCAGGTCTTTCTGTATCAAGTTTCACCAAAACAAGCCATGTGATTTCTTATACGAGGAAGGCTTTAGAAAAGGTGCGCGAGCCGCTGGAAAAAGTGGCTCATTTGGAAGGATTGGTCAAGCATGCGGAATCGGTTAATGTGAGGTTTAAATAAAAAAGGACAAAGAATATGCCACGTAAAACCCTTTTTGAGCGAAAAACAAGTGAAACGCAGATTGTAGGGGCCCTTAATATTGACGGTGTTGGGAAATCAAGGATAAAGACACCTAACGGTCTTTTGACCCACATGCTTGAATTGTTCGCGTTTCATGGCTGCTTTGATTTAGAGCTTGAGGTCAAAGGAGACACGCATATTGATATCCATCATACGAACGAAGATATCGGTATTGCTTTAGGCAAGGCATTTAAAAAAGCTCTGGGTGAAAATAATTTAGGTATTAAGCGTTTCGGTTCTTCTTTTGCGCCCATGGAATCAACACTGGGCCATTCCGTCATTGATATTAATGGACGGGGTCATTTGCATTTGATAATCGACGGCCGAAAGGCAGGGGAAATGCCTGCTATCAGCAATCAAGGTGAATACACCTTTGTTTATTTAGAACATTTTTTAGAGTCTTTTGCCAAGCAATTGCCTGCGACCTTAATTGTGAAAATTGAGAATCCAGACAATGCGGGTGATATGCACTCTGTAGCAGAGTCGGTGTTTAAGTCTTTAGGCATGGCGTTGGATCAGGCCACGACCATTGATACCAGGCGCGAAGGCCAGGTGCCCTCGACCAAGGGAATTATTGATTAATTTAATACCATAGGACTTTTTCCCCCTCTTTTTTTAAAGAGGGGGCGAGGGGGAGTTTTTTAAAAGTTCGTCGTAGGGTTAATTTATGATCGTCATTATCGATTACGGCATGGGGAATTTAAGGAGCGTTCAAAAGGCCTTTGAGGCCATTAACGCAGAGGCCAAGATCACCAATACTGTTGAAGATATCTTGAAAGCGGACAAGGTTGTTCTTCCTGGTGTTGGAGCTATGGGGCCTGCTTTTCAAAAATTACAGGAATTAGCCCTGACTGGTCCTATCCGCAAGGTGGTGGCTGATGGTAAGCCGTTTTTAGGTATTTGTTTAGGCTTACAACTTTTGTTTGAAAAAAGTTCTGAAGGCGGATATGCCGAGGGTTTAAGAATTTTAGAAGGCACTGTAGAGAGGTTTGATCACACCCAAAAAGTCCCCCACATGGGTTGGAACCAAATCAATATTAAGACTGCCGGCCAAAAGATGTTTCAAGGGCTTTCCAGTGGGGATAATGTGTATTTTTGCCACTCGTATTTTGTTAAGCCTAAGGATGAGAGTGTTGCTGCATGCACGACGAATTATGGGATTGATTATGTGGCGGCGGTTGTTAAAGGCAATGTGTGGGGATGTCAGTTTCATCCTGAAAAAAGCCAGAAGGTGGGTTTGGCTATCTTACGGAATTTTGCTGACCTATGATATTGATTCCAGCCATAGACATGAAGGAAGGCAAGGTTGTTCGTCTTTTTCAGGGCAAATTTTCTGATGTCACTCAATACGGCGATGATCCTGTTAAAACAGCTCTGCAATGGGAGCGGTTAGGGGCCAGGTGGCTTCATTTAGTGGATTTGGATGGTGCTAAAACAGGGGACATGCTCAATGAGCCTCAATTTAGAGGTATTATTAAGGAGATTGGGATTCCCGTTGAAATTGGCGGTGGAATCCGCAGCCGAGAGCGTGTTGATGAGTTGGTAAAGATGGGTTTTGCGAGGGTCATTTTAGGCACCAAGGCCATTGAAGACAGGGATTTCTTAAAAAGCGTTATAAGTGATTATGGCGAAAAAATTTGCGTGAGTCTTGATTGTACCAATGGTTTTGTGGCGCAACGTGGTTGGGTGTCGACGACGAATATCAAGGCCGTGGATTTGGCCATGGAATTTGAAGCAATGGGTTTAGAATGGATGGTTTATACCGACATTGCCCGTGACGGGACCTTGTCAGGCCCTAATTTCGAAGAGCTTCAAACCATGCTGGATACGGTTAAAAAAATAAATATCATTGCCTCAGGCGGCATCGCAACGCTTGAAGATGTGCAAAAATTATCAGCCATGAAAGGCCTTGCCGCGGCCATTACAGGCAAGGCGATATACGAGGGGACTTTAGATTTTAAAGAAGCAGTTGCTTTTTTAAAGTAATTAGGTTCCCCCTCTTTGCGAGCCAAAAGGGCGAGCGAATAAAGAGGGGGTTAGGGGGAGTTTAGAGCTAAAGTATGCTTAATAAACGCATTATCCCATGTTTGGACGTTAAAGACGGCAGGGTCGTCAAAGGGGTCAATTTTGTAGAGCTTCAAGACGCCGGGGATCCGGTGGATTGTGCTTTGGCCTATGATAAAACCGGTGCTGATGAACTTGTTTTCTTGGATATCACCGCAAGCCATGAGAAACGCAAAATCTTTCTTGATGTGGTAGCAAAGACAGCGGAATGTGTTTTTATGCCTTTGACCGTCGGAGGTGGGGTTAGCAATGTCAGTGATATCCGAAGTCTTCTCAATGCCGGGGCTGATAAGGTTTCATTGAATACGGCCGCAGTCCAGGAGCCAGGATTGGTCCGACAGGCCTCCAATATGTTTGGCGCTCAGTGTATTGTCGTGGCCATTGATGCAAAGCGAGTGAATGACCATTGGGAGGTTTTTACCCATGGCGGTCGTACACCAACGGGACTGGATGCGGTAGAATGGGCCAAGAGGGTTCAAGCCCAGGGTGCTGGTGAAATATTATTGACCAGTATGGATGCGGATGGGACGAAAAACGGTTTTGACCTGCCTTTAACAAGGGCGGTGGCCTCTTCGGTCAGTATTCCGGTGATTGCTTCAGGTGGGGCAGGGACCCTGGAGCATTTTTATGATGTGTTTACCCAGGCAGGCGCAGATGCGGCTTTAGCGGCGTCGGTGTTTCATTATGGCCAGATATCAATCCCTGAAGTTAAAAAATACCTTAAACAACAGAAAGTGAATGTGCGATGAGTTCAAATCCAGAAATCGAAACAATTCAAATTACTAAGGATAATCTTGATAAATTGAAATATAATTCTGAAGGCCTGATTCCTGCGATTGCCCAGGATTTTCAGACCAATGAGGTCTTGATGATGGCCTGGATGAACATTGATTCCTTAAAGGACACCTTAAAAACAGGGAAGGCGTCCTATTGGTCCCGGTCGCGCAAGACCTATTGGGTCAAGGGAGAGACCTCAGGGCATTTCCAGCATGTGAAAGAAATTTATTATGATTGTGATTGTGATGTGCTTTTGATGAAGGTAGACCAAATAGGAGCAGCCTGTCACACCAATCAGCGCAGCTGCTTTTACAGGAAACTTTTGTAAATATGAATTTAACACAAGCAGAATTTTTAAAATTAACCTCTAAGGGAAATGTCATCCCGCTTTATCAAGAAATGCCGGATGATTTAGAGACGCCGGTGTCTGCCTATTACAAGCTCTCCGCAAAGAGCGCCTACTCATTTTTATTAGAATCCGTCGAAGGAGAAGAAAAAATTGCCAGGTATTCTTTTATTGCCAGGGATCCTGAACTTATTTTTACCTCCAAAGGTCATCAGGCGAGTATTTTGCGGCTTTGTCAGGGCAAACATAAGCCTGAAACAATCAAGTTTAAGGGCTCTCCATTATCGGTTGTTCGAGAATTAATGAAAGATTACCAGCCTGTCCAAGTGCCAGGTCTTCCGCGTTTTTATGGCGGGATGGTGGGATATTTGAGTTATGATTGTGTCCGTTTTTTTGAGCGTTTACCACTAAAGACCAAGGATGATTTGAATCTTCCTGATATTTGTATGGCCCAAGCCCGCCATTTGGTGGCCTTTGACCATCGGCATCATGCCATCAAGGTCATCAGTTGTGTGTTTATTGAAAAAGGTGATGGGAGACTCGCTAAAATCAAAAAATACAAAGAAGCTCAAAAAATAATTGACGGTTTGATGGCTGATTTACGCAAACCTTTATCCTTGTCTGCTTCTTCTAAAGGTACAAAAGCCTTGAAAGTCACCTCGGACTGCACGAAAGATCAATATGAAAATATAGTTAAAAAAGGCAAGGAGCATATTAAGGTTGGTGATATTTTTCAAATTGTCCTCTCCCAGCGTTTCAAGATGAATATTACCGTTGATGCTTTCGAGATTTACCGTTCATTACGGCGGCTCAATCCTTCTCCGTATATGTTTTATTTAAATTTTAATGGCCTGCAATTGGTGGGAGCGTCCCCTGAACTTTTAGTGCGTGTGGAGAATGGCCTTGTGGAAACCAGGCCTATTGCAGGCACGCGGCCCAGAGGCAAGGATGAGGCGGAAGATGAGGCCTTGAAAAAAAGTCTTTTAAGCGACCCCAAGGAAAAGGCAGAACATATCATGCTTGTTGACCTGGGCCGTAATGATTTAGGCCGGGTCTGCCAAAAGGGTTCAGTGCATCTGTCAGAATTTATGGGGGTTGAGAAATACTCCCATGTGATGCATATTGTCAGCAATGTGCAAGGCCGGTTACGAGAAGACATGGATGCCCTGGATGTTTTAGAGGCAGCTTTTCCGGCAGGAACAGTCTCAGGAGCTCCTAAAATCAGGGCCATGGAAATTATTGAGGATTTAGAGACCCATAAAAGGGGTCCTTACGCGGGAGCTGTTGGAATCTTGAGTTTTTCGAAAAATCTTGATACTTGCATAACTATACGTACAATAGTGGTTCATAAGAAGCGGGCGTATGTCCAGGCTGGGGCTGGGATAGTAGCTGATTCCGTACCAGCAGTGGAATACACCGAAACTGTCAACAAAGCCAAGGCTCAGATTAAAGCCATTGAAAAAGCGCATGAAGCCTTTGGCATGAGAGAAAGGAAATAAAATCATTATGGAAGTGAGAATTCGTTTACAAAAAGCAGGTAAATCATCAAACAAGACGTATAATTACCGCATTGTGGCCATGCCTCAGCGGGAAGGTCGTGATGGCCGTACCATGGACATCTTGGGGTATTATGACCCTGCTAAAAAATCTTTTTATCAGGTTAAAAAAGACAAGATTGAGGCATGGGTAGCCAAAGGCGCTCAGCTCAGTAATACTGTCAAAAGTTTGCTCAAAAAAGCAAAATGAGTGAAAGGATAATATGATCCCACAATCAGGGTTAACACAGTTTATTCCATTGGGGTTGATTTGTTTGATTTTTTATTTTCTAAGCATCCGTCCCCAGCAGCAGCAACAGAAGAAAATCAAACAGATGCAGGATAATCTTAAGAAAAATGATGAGGTCATAACCAGTTCCGGGATACATGGCACGGTGGCGATCGTCAAAGATAAAACCGTTGTTGTTCGTGTTGATGAAGGTTGCCGTATAGAGTTTGACCGTGAATCCATTACCTTCGTAAAATCTCCGGATGTAACCGCAGAGGTGGTCAAATGAGCCCAGAATTACGTAAGCGTTTTTTTATTATTTTCCTTGTAATTGCCGGATGTGTGGCATCCGTCATCCCTATTAATAAGCGCATTAATTTAGGGCTTGATCTCAAAGGCGGTATGCATTTGGTCTTGAATGTCCATAATGAAAACCTGCCAACGGCCCAAGCCAAGGATGATGCGGTGTTAAGGTCTATGGAGGTCCTTCGTAACCGTATCGATGGTTTAGGGGTTGGAGAGACCCTGCTCCAGCGTCAGGGTGAAAACCAGATTTTACTGCAGTTGCCTGGTGTCACGGACCGTGAAAAGGCCATGAATATGATTGGCCGTGTCGCTCGCTTGGAATTTCATCTGGTTGACTCTGATGAGACCCACTTTAAAGATGCCGTCAAAGGCCAGGCGCCAGCTGGTGAGGTGTTGATGCATATCAAAAAAGAAGGCGGAATGCCGATCTTGATTTTTAAAGAGGTCTCCATGGGCGGGGATGCTATCAAGGATGCCCGCGTTGATTTTGACCGTAATGGCATGCAGCCTAAAATCTCCATGTCCTTTAATGAGAAGGGCGCTAAGGAGTTTGGTGATTTAACAACCGCGCATGTGAATGAACGTTTAGCGATTGTTTTGGACAATGAGGTTTTGTCTGCTCCTAATATCCGCGAGCCTATCATGACAGGTGATGCGGAAATCACGGGAGAGTTTAAATTTGAAGAAGCCTCTCTTTTAGCCTTGGCGTTGCGTACCGGTGCTCTTCCAGTGCCTATGACTATTGAAGAAGAGCGTACGATTGGCCCATTATTAGGGAAAGACTCTATTGAAGCAGGTATAAGGGCCACTGTTTTAGGCGGTCTTGGAATTGTTTTCTTTATGTGTCTTTATTATTTGGTAGGCGGTGTTATTGCGTCTGTGGCTCTTGCCATTAACTTGTTGATGATTTTAGGAAGCATGGGGCTTTTAAATATCCTCATGCCAGGTTCCCAGGTCACGTTGACCTTGCCGGGTATCGCGGGTATTATCTTGACCTTAGGCATGGCGGTTGATGCCAACGTTCTTATTAATGAGCGTATCCGTGAAGAGATTGAAAATGGCAGGCCTTTAGCGGCTTCCATTAATACAGGGTATGGCAGGGCCTGGTCAGCTATCCTTGACTCACACGTGACCTCGCTGATTGCGGCTTATTTCCTGTTCCAGTTTGGTTCAGGCCCTATCAAGGGTTTTGCCATAACACTGTCCACAGGTCTTATTGCCAGTTTGTTTAGTTCGATTTATGTGACACGCACCTTCTTTAACTGGCTTGTGACGGACAGGATCATGACCAAGTTGCCGATGATCCACTTGTTCCATAAACCCAATTTTAACTTCTTGAATAAAAAGTATATTTGTTTTGCTATTTCCGGGACCATTATTATTGCGGGTGCCATTGATTTCATCCATAAAAAGGAAGCAGTCTTTGGTATTGACTTTGCCGGAGGCCAGATCCAGGAATTCAAGTTTGCCCATGCTGTTACAGCGGATAATTTAAGGGCGATGTTCAGAGAGGCAAAAATTGACAATGCGGTTATTCAGACTTTTTCTAATGACCCTGATCATGTGATTATAAGGAGTCAAGAAGACACACATGCCCGTATTGAGGATGTGTTTAAAAAGAAGATGCCTGGCAACACCTTCGAGCTTTTGCGTGTTGAGAAGGTAGGGCCAGTGGTCGGGCAGTCGCTTCGTATGAAGGCGCTTCTGGCTATTGTTTGTGCGTTGGGTGGGATGCTTATTTATATTGGCTTTAGGTTTAAGCATTATACCTTTGGTGCCGCAACAGTGGTGGCCATCTTCCACGATGTTCTTATTACCTTGTCCCTTGTTATTCTCGCAGGACGTCAAATTGATCTTTTAGTCATCACGGCTATTTTGACCATCACAGGTTATTCGACCAATGATGCCATCATCATTTATGACCGGGTGCGTGAAAATGTGCCTAAGATGCGTAACAAAACCTTGCCAGAGATTATTAATGAGAGTATCAACCAAACATGGGGCCGAACAGTGTTGACGACCTTTATGACCACAATATCTGCCGTGGCCTTGTTTTTCTTTGGCGGAGAGGTCTTGAACACCTTTGCCTTTGTGTTGATTCGAGGCTTCCTCTTTGGGACATATTCAACCGTCTGGATTGTGTCTCCCTTGTTCCTGTGGTTTCAGGGTAACAAGAAGTGGTAATTTAATCTTTAACTCAATAGATGTAGTAGGGGCCGACCTTGTGTCGGCCCTGATTTTAAAGGGGGATAAAAGGTCCGCCTCCGCCTTTAGCCATGTTTAAATCACTCGAATTTTTGGTTGGCCAAAAGGTCAACATGGATGAGGTAAGCCAGAGGCTTACTGGTTTTGGTTATACACGCACGACCAAGGTGTATAAAGAGGGCGAGTTTGCCTTCAGGGGTGGGGTTTTCGATATTTATCCCGTTAATTTTGAGTCGCCCCTTCGTCTGGATTTGGATGACAACACTATTCAGTCCATCCATGGTTTTGATCCTGTTTCAGGCCTCAACATTGATTCTCACACCATTGTCTTGGTCTTGCCGTTGAAGACCTCTTCACTAACCGCTTTTTCATCAGACATCCCTTTAAATAATTTTGTTGATATCCAAAAGGGTGATTATGTGGTCCATCATCAACATGGCATAGGTCGCTTTATAGGTATTAAAGCCTTTGATGTAAATACCCAAGAAAAAGAGCATTTGGTTATCGAGTATAAGGGCGGTGATAAATTATTTGTGCCTCGACATGATGTGCATCTTGTCCAGAAATATGTCACCTTTGCCAAGGCGAGTACTCGCCTTCATCAATTAGGCAGCAAGGAATGGCAGGCCACAAGACGGGCTGTAGAGAAGAAATTGAGGCTTTTGGCTGCTGAGCTTCTGCGCACCCAGGCCTTGCGTTTACAATTGTCTGGTTTTTCTTTTTCCAAGGACAATGATTGGCAAAAACAATTTGAAGTCACATTTCCGTATAAAGAGACGCTAGACCAACTGAAAGCCTTTGCAGAAACGAAAGCAGATATGGAGGCCCCAAGGCCCATGGACAGGCTCATTTGCGGTGATGTGGGTTATGGGAAGACAGAGGTGGCGATGCGGGCAGCATTTAAAGCAGTGATGGACAACAAGCAGGTGGCTATTTTAGTGCCCACGACCATTTTAGCAGAGCAGCATTATTATAATTTTAGTAAACGCCTGGAAGGCTTTCCGGTAAGGGTTGGGATGTTGTCACGTTTTCGCACCCAGTTAGAACAAAAAAGGATTGTCAAGGAAACCGCAGAGGGCAAGGTGGATATCTTGATTGGAACTCACCGCCTTTTGTCCAAGGATGTTTCATTTAAGGACATTGGGCTTGTTATTATTGATGAGGAACAGCGTTTTGGGGTCAAGTCTAAAGAGAGGCTTAAACGCTTTCGTCTTTTGGCGGATGTCATGACCTTGACCGCAACCCCCATACCAAGGACCTTGTATATGGCCCTTTCCGGTGCTCGTGATATGTCGGTCATTTCAACCCCGCCGTCAAATCGTTTAGCTGTCAAGACGGAAATCATCGGCTATGATGAGGATATCATCAAAGAGGCGCTTGAGAGGGAATTGGCCAGGAAGGGCCAAGTCTTTTTTTTGCACAACAGGGTTGAAAATATTGAAATCATAGCCAAAGCCATCAAAAGGCTTGTTCCAAGCGCCAGGGTCGCGGTTGGACATGGACAAATGAGCGGTCGCCTTTTGGAAGAAATTATGTTAAAATTTCTAAAACATGAGATTGACCTTTTAGTATGTACGAGTATTGTTGAATCAGGCATTGATGTGCCTGCTGCTAATACATTAATTGTCAATCGTGCAGATACCTTTGGATTGGCGGATCTGCACCAGTTGCGCGGGCGAGTGGGGCGTTTGGATGTGCAGGCTTGGGCGTATTTTATTGTCCCCAAGAATTCTCTTTCTGAAATAGCCCGACAGAGGATGAAGGCCCTGGAAAAACACAGCGATTTAGGGGCAGGATTTCATATTGCCTTTGAGGATCTGCAAATAAGAGGGGCGGGTAATCTGCTGGGTGCCCAACAGCATGGTTTTATTACAGCGATAGGTTTTGATTTGTATTGTCGTATGTTGAAAGAATCGATAGAAAATCTAAAACAGGAGATGCTCAAAAATGGATCGTAAAATAAAAGCCATGAGTGTTTTTGTTGTATTTTGTTTGATGTTTATGCCGGTATTGGCCCATGCGGACAATTCCACGATAGATGCGATCATTGCCATTGTTAATGACAATGTCATAACACTTAAGGATTTGAGGCAGTATTTAAGCGCCATGGCCCAACAGATAAGAAACGCGGATAAGTCCTCTCAGGATTTTCAACGCATCATGCAAGAGTATCAGGACAAGGGATTGGAAAAGCTGATCAATGATAAATTGGTATTGGCCGCAGCAGTTGATAAGGGCATCGAAGTCAGGGACGAGATTGTGGTCAAACGTCTTGCGGAAATCAGGTCTCATTATCCGACGGAGGATGATTTTATCAAGGCCATCAGCGTTGATGGGCTCTCCATCAGTGATTTAAAGCAAAGGGTGATAGACCAGTTAAAGATCAAGTATGAGGTTGATATGGAGGTCAGGGACAAGATAACGGTGAATCCTCAGGATGTGACTGCTTATTATAACAATCATATCAATGAGTTTAACCATAATCCAAAGGTGAATGTGCAGTCTATTTTTGTGTCTTATAAAAAATATAGTCAAGAGCAAGCACAAACCCGTGCCCAGGAGGCCAGGAGGCGGCTTTTAGAAGGAGGGGATTTCGATAAGGTTTCTTTAGAATATTCCGATGGCTCCTCTATTGGAGTGGTTGAACAAGGTCAGATGGTTGATAAGGTTGAAAATGTGATCTTTCATTTAAACGTGGGTGATATCTCAGAACCCGTGGCTGTTGATAATGGGGTTTATGTGTTTAAGGTGACAGCCAGGACAAACGCCCAGCAAGAGCCTTTGGATCAGGTCAGAGACGCGATTTATAATAAACTTCTGGATGACCAATTTAAAACCAGGTTTAATGAATGGATTGAACAGCTTCGTAAAAAGGCCTACATTGAAATCAAATAAAGTCATTGCTATTACGATGGGTGATCCCGATGGGATAGGCCCGGAAATAATCCAAAAAGCCTTGGCACAAAAATCTTTTTTTGGACAAGCCCGTTTTATTGTCATTGGTAATAAAAAGTTATTTAAAGCACTGGATCCTAAAGTGGGTCTGATGGATGTCAGCTATCAGTCTGCAGGTCAAGGGGCCCTTCAATCTTTAGAACAAGCGGTGCTTTTAATTAAAGGGGGTATTGCGGATGCCTTGGTCACAGCGCCGTTGTCAAAAGAAGTGGTTAGCCGTTACCATAAAAATTTTGTAGGGCATACAGAATATTTAGCAGAGGCTTTTGATGCCAGGGACATTGATATGATGTTTGTGGCTTCAGATATCCGTTTGACTATTGTGACCCGTCATGTGCCTCTCAAGAATGTCCCAGAGTTGATTACGACGCAAGCGGTGTTGGCTTCCATTAAGCTTATGCACAAGACCTTAAAAGAACAGTTTGGAATAAAAGTCCCTCGCATTGCTGTTTTAGGGCTTAATCCTCATGCAGGTGAAGCAGGGCTTTTAGGAGATGAGGACATAAAACAAATTGGGCCTGCTATCAGACAAGCAAAATCAATCGGGATAAAGGCCATAGGGCCATTGCCTGCGGATACCTTCTTTGCTTTTCATCAAGGGCCTAAGTCCATGTACGATGGGATAATAGCTATGTATCATGACCAAGGTTTGGCTCCATTGAAGGCCGTGTATATGAACGAATTAGTGAATTTTACCGCAGGTTTGCCTTTTGTCAGGACCTCACCTGCTCATGGCACTGCGTTTGATATTGCAGGTCAGAACAAGGCTGACCCTTCATCCATGGTGGCGTCCATTAAACTCGCTTGTGATTTAGCATGAGCGGGGTCCATCGTCCTAAAAAACATTTAGGCCAAAATTTCCTTATCAATCCGTATGTTCAGCAGAGGATTATCCAATCTTGTGCTTTTAAACAGGAGGATACGGTTGTTGAAATAGGCCCAGGGCAAGGGGCTCTGAGTTGTCTTATTGCTCCTTTGGTAAGACGTTTGATTTGTGTGGAAGCAGACCGTGATTTGATAGCCCCTTTAGGATTAAGCCTGCCTTCTTCAGTAGAAATTATCCAGGCGGATTTTCTCAAGTGGGACATGGGGCATTTGCCAAATAGGATAAAGGTGATTGGCAACATTCCCTATTATATTTCAACACCTATCATTGAGAAATTAATAACAGAAAGGATAAAGGTCTCCGAGGCTTTTTTGACAGTGCAAAAGGAATTTCAAGAGCGATTAACAGCCAAGCCAGGGGGCAAGGATTTCGGTTCTTTAACTTGTTTTGCAGAGTATTACGCTGATATTAAAATGCTTTTTAAGATCAATCATGCTTCTTTTAAACCAGCCCCAAAGGTTGATTCTGCTTTTATCCGTCTTTCGATGCGTTCCTTTAAAGAAAAAGCAGAGGATGAAGATTTTTTATTTAAATTAACCCAAACCGCTTTTAGCCAGCGTCGCAAGACCATTGTGAATGCTCTTAAAGGGCTGGTACCTTCCCAAAAATTGGAAAAAGAAATTTTATTATTGGGCCTAAGTGTCACAGCCCGCGCAGAGAACCTTAGTGTATTAGACTATGTGGCCTTGTCGAATAAACTGGTTCTTTGAATGGGGGCTCTACTCGACTAAATTATGCTTGGATGAAGGGAGAGCTATTATGTTTTCGGAACAATAAGGGATTTTTGGCCAAATGTTTGCGAGGGCTTACAATAAATTTTTTCCAAATAAAGAGAATCTTTAGAAAAAATTTGTTGTAAACCGAAGCAAACGGCCAAAATATCCCGTTCAGAAAACATAATAGCCCTCCCTTCATCCCACGCGCATACATTAACTTTATTCTCTCAAAACTACAAAGAACCAAAATACTTCATTTTATAATTGATGCCTTTCTGCAAGAAGCGTATATTTAGTATATATAATTTCTTATTATTTTAAAATTTTCCACCAATTTGGATTATTTATGAAAAGATTATTGTGTGCTTTTCTATTTGCAACAGCTTGGGCGCCAATAGTTTGTGCCCAAGAAAACGGGCAGATTATTAATATTAACCAAAATAATCAGGTGGCTTTTACAGATTTGGATAATCGGTTGCTCAAACGGGGCGATTTAGTTAAGATTTTTGTCAACGATGATGAGTTTGTTTATATGCAGGTTGTTGAATCGTCCAACATGCTTTCTAAATTAGGGGTCTCTCAGAATGAAGATTTTAAGACCAATTTGTCAGACCTGCCGCATATTGTTGTAGGTAACAAAGTGGTTCCCGTGTCAGCTGCTGCTTCGACGGATGTAAAAAATACTAAGGTGGAAAATGTTGCAGAGATCTCCCATACGGACACGAGTTCCAATTCCTTACAAATTCAAACCCTGTCTTTGCAATTGAAACAAGATCAAGAAGAAATCGATCATCTGCGTAAATTAAACAAGCTGTTGGAATCACAACTCAGTGAGGCACTAGCGCGCGCGGATGAAAGGAAATT
>JADFXW010000031.1 GCA_015233375.1 Candidatus Omnitrophota bacterium
AGTGGCTGCGGTTAAAACCATACCCGGCAAAATAATCAATAAGGTCAAATAATTGGTTCGCCTGTATTTCAGGCAATTGACTGGTTTTAGCGCATCCCTGGATAAACAACCCCCTCATTTTCTGCATTTCCGCAGGTATTTTCTTACCCATGGCTTTACGTAAATCATCAGCCTGGGCCATGCTAAAACCTGCCATGACAGAGGCTATCTGCATCACTTGCTCCTGGTAGAGGATAATCCCATAGGTGGCCCGAAGCACCTCTTCCAGTTTAGGATGCGGATACGATATCTTTTGATCCACTCTTTTTCTTTTAATAAAATCCTCAAGCATGCCGGAACCCATAGGTCCTGGACGGTATAAAGCCAGGATCGCGATAAGATCTTCAAATTCCGAAGGCTTCATCTTCTTTAAAAGATCCCTCATCCCCCCGCTTTCCAACTGAAAAACCCCCATGGCCTGGGCTGCTTGTAACATCACAAAGGTTTTAGGATCATCCAAAGGCACTGTATCAATATTAAGGTCTACCCCATGCAATTCTTTAATCAGTTTTAAGCAATCATTGATAACGGTCAAGGTCCGAAGGCCCAAAAAATCCATTTTTAAAAGGCCTATTTGGGAAATCCCGTCCATATCAAAGGCGGTCGTGACCTGGCCATCTGAACTTTTAAATAAAGGCACATGTTCGGTCAACGGTTTATCAGAAATAACAACCCCTGCCGCATGAATAGAAGCATGACGGTTTAACCCTTCCAAGACCTGGGCCGTGGCCAATAACTGTTTAGCTGTTTTATCCACTTGGACAGCTTCACGCAACTGAGGCTCAACATCAAGCGCTTGTTCAATGGTAATACCCAATTCATGGGGTATTAATTTTGCAATACGGTCCACATCCGCGTAACTCATGCCCATAGCCCGTCCCACATCACGGACCGCTGCCTTGGCTTGCATGGACCCAAAGGTGATTATCTGGGCCACATTATTGACCCCATATTTCCGGGTCACATAATCAATAATCTCACCACGCCTCTCATAACAAAAATCAATATCAATATCAGGCATGCTTTTGCGACCAGGGTTCAAAAAACGCTCAAACAGCAAATTATATTTAATCGGATCCAAATCCGTAATACCTAGCAAATAGCTAACCAAGCTGCCCGCTGCAGAACCACGTCCTGGCCCAACAGGCACCCCAACAGATTTAGCATGCTTAATAAAATCCCAGACAATCAAGAAATAACTCACAAATCCCATGTCCACGATGGTCTTTAATTCATGGTCAAGCCGCTTTCGCAAAATATCATCAATACCTGATGGATAACGTTTTTTAAAACCCTCTTGGCAAAGGGCCTCCAAATAGGATTGAGGAGCCTGGCCGCCTGGCACGTCATAACGAGGCAGATGATATTGATCAAAATTCAATTTTAACTCACAGCTATCAGCAATCCTCAAGGTATTGCTGATAGCCGAGGGCAGATGGGCAAATAAAGACTGCATCTCTTGAGCGCTTTTAAAATAAAACTGGTCTGTGGCAAAGCGCATGCGTTTGGGATCATCCAAGGTGGTCTGGGTCTGGATACACAGAAGGGCCTCATGGGCCATGGCCTGATTTTGCTCTATATAGTGGACATCATTAGTTGCCACACAAGGCAGACCTAACTTATCAGCGATAAGAAGCAGCGACTCATTCACAGTCCTTTGGGCCATGATATGATGGTCCATTAATTCAATATAATAAGCCCCTTTTTCAAAAATGTGACGATACTCATCCGCGCTTTTAAGCGCGGCCTCATCATTCCCGCGCAATAGATGACAAGACAGCTCTCCTTTAAGGCATCCAGAAATACCAATCAATCCTTTAGAATGTCGGGCCAGGATTTCCTTATCAATCCGCGGCTTATGATAAAAACCTTCCAGATAGGATGCAGAAACCAATTTAATAAGGTTCGCATAACCCTCATTATTCGCGGCAAGCAGGGTCAAATGAAAAATATCTTTTTGGTCAGGGTTTTTGTCCAAGCGGCGGCCAGGAGTCAGATAAGCCTCACACCCAATAATAGGCTTAATACCTGCCTTCTTGCAGGCCTTATAAAAATGGATGGTCCCGAACATATTGCCATGGTCCGTCATACTGAGGGCAGGCATCCCTAAATCAGCAGCCTTTTGGACCAACCCCTCCACCCGACAAGCGCCGTCAAGCAGGGAATATTGGGTATGGACATGAAGATGAACAAATTCTGAAAGATTCATAAAAAATTATTCGTTTAAAACTGCCGTAAAATCCCCCTCCTTAGTTAAAGAGGATTTTCATTACATTCCCCCTATTTTGTTAAAGAGGATTTCCATTATTACATTCCCCCTCTTTTGTTAAAGAGGACTTCCCATTAAATTCCCCCTCTTTTGTTAAAGAGGGGGTTAGGGGGAGTTCTTTTTTTAATATAGACTGGAAACACACCTGAAAAAATCTATTTAATAGAAATTAGTATACAGAATTAGAAACCTAAATGCAAATGAGCTAATTTTTTAAAATTCGTGAAAGAAGTGAAGATTCAACAGCCGGTTGAATTTTTGTGATATCAGGCTCAAGACCTTCGAGACGACTCAGTTGGGCCATGTCCTGCCAAGCAAGCGGCAACGCAACACCATTAGCATCATGCTTGATACGTAAATTCCAATTAGCTGCGTTTACATCGATACCGCCAGGAAAGGCATTTTTGTTTGAAATTTGATTAGATAATTGAGCATTACCCTTGGCGGCTAGTAAAGTGATTAATTCACTGTCATGTTGATCGGTATATAAACGTTCTGAATGCTTGGTAACACTTACAACATGGAACTGGAGAAATAGTTTTCTTAAATCAAGCTCATTTAAGAAGTTCCGTTTGTATGACTTTTTATCTACAGGATCAAGATAAGTAACCATCCCATCCTTCCCTTCAGACCCTCTAAAATCATGATAATACGGATCGTCCTTAGACTTAGCAACAATATAAATGATCCCGCCCTTTTTGACAACACGGTGAAGTTCTTGAGATAATTGCATGATCTGTTCATTTGTTAAATAGTGTAATCCAAGCCTATAATATATAGCATCAAATTTCTCATCTTCAAACGGTAATCGCTGAGTCACATTAATACTTGTTCCTTCAAAAGACAAATTCTCTTCTTGAGATCTTCGAATATTTTTTTGCATTTTTTGCACATCAAGGTCAGAAGCCACTACGTGATACCCTTGTTGGGCAAAATGCATCTCATCTTGCGCATCTCCACTGGATAATCCTAAAATATTGATATCCGATGGACTTTTTCCTAATACACTCAAATGTGTCAAAAATTCATTGACTGTATTAGAAAGCATCGCCGTGTCGGGCATAGCACGTCTTTTAACTTCCCTGCCCTGCCCCTCTGCTCTCATGGCCATTGCCGCATTCACCTCTTGTACCCCTTCAGGGTGAAGAAGAATAAAATCTTCATACGTTCGAAATTTGCCTATAATTGCACTTTCTAATTCAGCTGTAATTATCCTCTGCAAGAAAGCTTGATGCACTACAGCAATGGCAAATTCTTTTGCAAGTTTGTTTGGAACAAGGAAGTCTGAAAAATCAACCTGATGTGATGGACGACCATTTACATCCTTCTGCAAAACCGCATAATAAGGCCCATGCGGTCCCGCACAATGTTCAGAATTTCCGTCACTTAATATCCCCACGTACCATTCTTGAGAATAGGTCCTAATTTGTCCCTCTAAAGCTATATTAATTAACCCCATTAAACCTTTCCTTTTTCCATCCACACCATGTCCAATTAAGTTCTCTCTTTTGCCAATATCCATTACTTTCTTACGTAAAACATCATTGGAGCTTCTTTCTTGAGAAATATTTGTAATAACATCTCTATAGGAAATAGGCAACTTTGAAAAATCAATTCGACTCACTAACTCTTCAGGAGGTAAATAAGGTTCTGCCAATTCTACCAGCCGTTTTTCGAGCGCCTTTAATTCCGACTCTTTTTCATCCTCAGACATACTGTCAACTTGATGTTCAATCTTTAATTGCCTCAACAAATTATTGATAATGATCAGTTCTAGTTTATCCATTAGTTTGTCAAGACTATCAACCCCAAATTCAGCAAAGGCACGCGCTCCAGTCTGTGTTTCAGGAAAAGTTTTTTCTTGACGTTCATAAAGTGTAAAATTAAGACCTCTTAAACGAGAACCAATGACAACAGCTTTTAATAATTTCAATTGATCCTCTGTAGGATCCTGTCCTTGTTCTAAAGCTTTTCGAATATGCGCAATATCAACCAACCCCTTGCGATAAACTGTCCGTCGATCAACATAATTTGCTTCAGGATGAAAGGAACGAAAACGCCATTGTCCCGAACCAGTCCTTTCCCCAACAAGAAAGCTTTGATCATTCAATATGGTTCCATCCCATTCAATTTCTTTCCACCGTTCACTAATATATTGAAATATCTCAAGCTTCTTTGAATCCGGCATGTTCAGCATGGCTGCATTTTTATAATGTAATGACATCGCCGCATCTAAACCTGCTTCTTTAACAGCCGCTTCTGCCATGTCTTCATAAGGAGAGTCCATAGCAGCATTTGCTAATTGGGCAGATGTCGCTGGAACCACTTTTAATGCCCCGCCTCTTGTTAATGGGGTCATAACCAATGCCCCACCGGAAAAATACTTTCTGGGAATGGTTTCATGGGAATATTTATCGATATCTTCCTTAATAAAATTAAAAACGCCTTTCTTAAAGGCCTTGAGGTATTGCTCATAAATAATTTGATCATTTTTCGGGTCCTGGTCAACACCCTTTAGGCGGGATTTATTCATATACACCTTGCCTAAAAAAGAGTCTTTTAATGCCCGTTTATACCACGCAGCCAAAACAACCCCGCTAAACACCTGCCTTAAAGGCGCAAAGTTTTTGCCTTCGTTGACCTCCCTTTCGAGTGCTGGCAAAACAACTTCTCGCACAATCTGAGACCCTATTGCATGGGTTTTATTTTTATCTCTTATGCCTGTTGTTTGTATCCCGTTATGTTTATTCAACGACAAATAATCCTCTTCCAACATCACCTTTAAATGGTTTTTGACCACATAGGCCATATTGCCCTTTTCAAAAACCTCTGCGTCATCAGGAACAATCCATACCTTGTTAAAGGTATTGATAGGGACATTGGTGGTACCGAATTGCTGATAAGATTTTGCATAAACTTTATTCCAAAATTCCTGGCCCAATTTATCTTGCGGGTATATCAAAGAAGCCGTGACCTCTTTTAGCATATAGTCTTGCGCCAGCAAGTCACGGCCCATTTCAGTCCTGCCGAAATCTTCTTTAATAATACGGTTCTTCTCATAAGGAGAAAGGTTCACCCATTGATTATCATCCGGCACTGCTAATGAAGCTAAAAAATATTTAATTAGTTTGGTGTATTCAGACTTTTTCTCCTGATTAGAAAGGATTTGATCTCCTTTATAGATAATAAAGTCGAATTTAAGGGCATTTTCTGGATGGATAATAATGCCTTTTAAATGAGCTGGTGTAAATTCTGGGCTTAAATGGACCATCACCCCCAAAGCAGGTAATCTAGACATTTGGCCTGATGCCAGCTGTGCATAGACAGGATTTCTTACCGTGGAGAACATAAAAGCAACGAGAACGGTTATGGAAATAACCTTGCGGATATGTGTCAATTTTTCGAATTTATATGGCCCCATACTTCTCCTTATTTCAATGTCCTAAAAAAAGTATACCATATTTATATATTGAAGAAATTTAACAATTATTAACAATTATGGGAAAGTTAGGGAAAATTAAGCGGCCTCAAAGACACCTTATTCTTCAATCTTAACACCAGGAATCCGGGCAAAATCTTTCCAATTTGCGGTTTTTACGGAATAACGCCAATGTAACGAGGTCGCGGCAATAAGGATGTCTTCCATATGTATTAACGAACCCTTCTTTTTAAGATGTGTATAAATGCCTGCCGCTCGTTCGGATATGGGTGGGGTTAAATCTAACACTGTACAAAGACTTATTAATTCTTTTCGTTGCTTGATGTGCTTTTCTTGCTCAACGCCCCTTAAAAGTTCAAAAACCGTGACAACAGACACCGCAGCTCTTGCGTCTAAAAGTATCCTCTCCACTTGGGAAACGGTTGCTGTGCCTTTTCCAGCTAAAAAGTCTAAAAGAACACAGGTGTCTAGAATTATGACATTCTCCATTTTAAGCGTCCTTCTTGAATATCCTTGAGCGCCTTTGCATATTCTGTTTTTGACATGCTTCCTTTAAGATTTTTCACAATACTTTTACGATCATTGGATTTTGAATCAAAATATTTCTCAAGAGCCTCAGTGATAATTCTTGAAAACCCCTTTAAATTACGGTTTGATGCTTCTTGGGACAATTTTTGACGAATATAAATAGGCATATCAATCGTAGTACGCATAGTAATCTCCTTTTCCAATATAAGTATATACAACATGCATATGCATGTCAACCGCTTTCATAATAAAACAGTGTCTCTACAGATTTGTTCTGGAGCCGTAAACAATCGATGACCAACTATTGCCTGTTGGGGATAATCCAAGTACCCCTTGCTGATAAAGGATGTAAATTTCATGAGCTGATAAAGCGCGGTTATAAATACGGATATCATCCACTTTGCACGGAATCATATACCGCGGAGCTGATGCTGTTTCTTCAAACAGCAGTGTTCCTGATAAAACGGTATTTACTGTACCTAAACTACCTGAAACAACTTCTGAATTCCCATCTAAATATAAATGAGGGCTTGAATTTTGCCAAACAAAAACCACCTGATGCCAATTTCCATCATTATAAGCCGTTGCACCTTGAATGTTATTCCCTTTTTGCGTAACATAAGTATGGTAATTAAATAATCCAACAGCTATTTCTTTATTATTGTCAAGGGTCCCATAGCGCACAAGATAGGTATCTTCATCACTGGTCATGCTTCCTGTAATCTTTATCCAATAAGCAATCGTTCTATCCGTATTGCCTGACGGCAAATTAGCATCAGACAAGGTAATATATTGAGTACTGCCATCAAAACCCAACGCCCCAACCGTATTTGTTTGACCAGCTGTCCACCCTGGATTCCCGGTACAAGTCCCTGTATTGCTGTTCCCGCTAGAATCCGCCACCGTAGTGCATGTACCTGAAGCCGCATCATTCAATTTCCACCACCCCACTAAACCTTGCGGCTGTTTAGTAACATCGACTTGAATTATTCTTGTCAATCCATTATAGGTCCCTGCTGATGTTATCCGAATCTTGGTACCCCAGGAAACAACCCAAATCGTATAACTCGAAACACCTCCATCCAAAGATTCTTCGCAAGGTTGGGTAGACGTCAATGTGCAGGACGCTGGATCTGTCCCTTGAGGCGCATAATTGCCTGCCGGGGTTGGATACCCAGACGTACGCCAAGAACCATTAATAGAACCATCTGGCGCTTTATTTTGCAAATAATAAATAGCCTTATTAAGCCCAGCCTCTGCAAGATTCAAAGCCTGGGTGCTGGCCAACTGGCTTGCACTATTCGTATTACTGACCATGACTGTATCAAGATACACCACGGCAATGACGTTTAAAAAAACCATGAATATTAAGGTCAGCAATAAAACACTCGCCTTGCTGTTTTGTATATCTTTCATCACGTTCCTAATCCCTCATGATAAAGCTCATAAATTTCAGCAGCGGACAAAACCCTGCTATATATGCGCACATCATCAATAGTGGCACTCAGATAAGACGCCCCGCCAGAATAATCATCAGACGCGATTCTCAAAGACCTTGCAAAAGTCCAGGTGGGTGAAGAAGAAGACGTGCCGTCAGAGACGCCATTCAAATACAAGACCCCGTTGCTTCCTAAGGCCGTCAAAACAGCATGATACCATGTCCCTGTAGATAATGTTGTTGTTCCCGTTATATAGGGAGCCTGACCAGATTTAGAACCATACAGTTTATTATTATTTATTCCCAAAACCCACCCGCCATCACCATGCCCTATTATGGACACATAAGTATTTGAATCAACACTACTGGCCAATTTAAACCAGGCAGCAATGGTTAACGGCGCATTCAGTTGTAAAGAAGCAGGATTACCTAATCCAACATACTGACTACTACCCGAACTAAAACTCAACGCCCCAACCGTACTGACTTGACCTGTAGTCCATCCAGGACTACCTGAACAAGTCCCGATATTACCATTACCGCTATAATCCAATACAGTAGAACAGCTACCCGTTACCGTTGGAAACACATCATTAAAACTCCACCAGCCAACCAACCCCAGAGAACCTGCAGGCATATTCTTTGGCATCACACTGCTTTGTAAAGTCACCGTCGCCCCATTTTGAACACTGGTCATATTAAGACTAACCAAGGAATGCGTACAACTAAAAACACTGGCAATACCACTCCCTGGCGGTTTAAGACCTGCCAGTTTAACTGTACCCCACCCAAAAGGTGGTGTTGTCGCGGGATAAACACCCTCGTATCGCAACAAATTATACGAAGTTTGCGTATAGGTGTGCGGCAATGTATACGGGCCCGCATCATTCGAATTATAAAGATAATAGGTCACCCGGCCAGAAGATAACCAAAAGGTCAATGAATTTTCATTGCATTGGGTAACACCTTGTGCATTTTGCCCTTCCCGAATTATCAAATCCATGGTTTGAGTCAACTGCT
The DNA here is from genome assembly GCA_015233375.1 of Candidatus Omnitrophota bacterium. Taxonomy (GTDB): domain Bacteria; phylum Omnitrophota; class Gorgyraeia; order Zapsychrales; family Fredricksoniimonadaceae; genus JABDGZ01. Next base: position 8,734 of record JADFXW010000031.1, read on the forward strand.
CTCTTGCCTTTGCCCTTGACTGACCTGCCTCAAAGGCATGAAAGCAGGATCTGTACGCCAAAATAATCGCCCCAACCAGGATAAGCATCAAGGCCATTGAAATCAACGTTTCGATGATGGTAAAACCAGTTTTTCGTTTCATCATTTTCTCGCTCATGCTAAGAATGCTCGGCCAATAATGTTGTTAATGTCAGTGAACCTTGCTGTGCCCCATTGACCCAGGAAATATAAACAGCCGCCTTTGTCAAAGGATAATAATTGGAACCACTACCAAGAGCACTAAAAACAGAACCAGCCACTGACGAATAAAGCATGGTTTGCATCGAATAACTCGATAAATCACCACTCAAAGCATTCAATCCAGTTGGAAAAGTCGTTGTATTAATATTGACATAGGGAGTATTTCTTATCAACTCTAGCTGACCTTGAGCCACACCTAAGGCAACCACCTGACTGTCCACTGTTTGACGGTCTGCGTATAATCCTGATGATAGGGCCCCAACAACAGCCACCACCCCAGAAACAATCAAAACTGTTGAGACAAGGACCTCAAGGAGTGTGAATGCTTCTCTTTCTGGATATTTTAAACGAAGAATCATATTGGCAGGAAAAACAATTTACTTCGTTAGAGATAAAACCTTAATTTTCCCTTCAGTATCGATTAGCTCAACCCGCTTTTCTTCAATCTTTTTGACCACAACACCTTTGATGCTATCCCCAAGCCCCAAAACCTTATCATTAATAATGACGCTTGGTCTTCCCCCTAAAAATATCCCCTGCAAAACAAACCCCTGTTTTTTCCCATGTGCAGTCTTTACCTCAACCGGCGGAGAAATAAGCACATCAATAAAAGGGTCTCTATCTGCCCAAGATACACTTAAAGGTTTAATTTTACTTTTCTCTGCAGTCATCTGTTTAAGCCATTGTTCCTCAACCGACATATCTGAATCAATATCAAGTTTTTGACCTGAGCCATTGGGGACAGTCAAGATACCAATACTGATTTTTACCTGAATAATAGAAGGGTTCATTTTATCCAATACAAAATTAAAGGACCTCACATCAATAACCGCCTTCTCCATCCCCTTTAGCCCTATGAGAAACTGACCGATTGATTTAAAATTCCCTTCAAAACTCAAGCCCACTTCTACCCATTCAAAAGGAACTTTTTTATCATCTTTCTTTTGAACATTAATCATCTCGCCAATTTCCACATCTAAATTATTCTGACGCCCCATAACCACAATTTTATCTAATACAACCTCAAGACCATCTTTGGAAACAAAAGGGACCTTCTTTATTTTATCCTTCTTAAAAATCAAGTCCTTAAAAAATAACAACGCTTGTTTTTGTTTAGACAAACGAACTTGAGCCTTTTCCATCTGGGCATGAAAAGAAATAAATAAACTTAAATCGAGAATAAGCAATACCAGAATAAACACAAAAAAAACAATCCGGAGAATTTTAACATCAGCAAAATTTATTTTAGAAGGATTCGATTTCATAGATAATCAAACCTAAACACGTTAATTCTTTAATACTCCCTTAACAACAAAAACAGACTTGTTCTTCATCTCTTTATCATCATTTTTAATAAGAAGCTCAACATCCTTCAAAACCTGGAGCCCTTCGGTGGCAAAAAACTTCTTCAAAATCTTTCTGGTGTCCCAAGCCGGCATGAAAGCATATCCAGAAATTATTAAATCTTTACCGCTTAAATTCACATCTGAAAAATACAACTTAGACGGTAAATTACTGAATTGGGTCAAAAGAGCACTGACATCTAACCGTTGAGACGCCTCATGCCCTAAGATCAACTTAAGATTCAGCTCACTTAAGTCTGGATACATCTTTTTATAGGCACTCTCCAGCTGAGTGTTCTTTTTGTCAACCCCTTGCATAATCCCAAATAAAAACAAAAAAAACAAAAATGAACAAGCAACAAATCCACCAGCCCCCGCGGCTAATAAAATCTTTTCAAATAATTTCTTCTTTATGTCCCTTAAATTTTCAGGTAATAAATTTATCCCAGGACCCAACGACAACGCGGCCCCAAGAGCCCTAACCAATTTATAACTATCTCGACAGCCCTCTAAAACCCCTGCCTGGATGAATTGGGCATCATGAAAAGGGTCCCACTCTTGTGTGGGAATGCCTAATTCAGCATTAAGAAACTCTGGCAGGCGCTTAAGCCTGGTCCCACCACCTAAAAGGACAAGTTTTTCTAATTTGCTTTCTGGATGCTTATCATAATAAGAATCAAGGGATCTGGTGATGTCTTTAATCAACTGTTCTAATTTAGGACGAAGCAAGGATATGGCCTGATTGGCCGTTATCTTACCCTTGACCAAATATTCTTCCGAAGGTTCGGGAATACCATAATTTTTCTTAAGCCCTTCGGCCTCATCCCATGTTAATTCAACCTTCCCTAATTTTGTTGACAAAGCAGCCATTAATGAACGGGTCAGATCCGAACTTGTGACGTTCAGTTTTCTTGAAAGCTCTAAGGTTGTGCCTTTAAAAATATTAAGATCCGCGCTCATGCTGCCAATCTGAAGCACGACCGTACTTGAGCCCGAAACTGTTTTCATGTTTTTAAAGAGATGTTCAAGAGCAACTGCTGTGGGAATAATTTTGGCAAGCACCATCCCATTAAAATTAAACCCCTGGACCTGACCCAAAAAGGCCTTGTCCATAACCGCCACTCTGACATTCATTTTTGTGCCTGTTTTGCCAACCACATGATTTAGAATCTGGTGGTCAAAAAGAGCCCCTTCCCCAAAGGGATACTTTGAGTTCTTGATTTCCATTTTAAGAGCTTCCACCAATTCAGCGCCAGGCATCACAGGCATCAATACATGATCAACCACGGCTTGTTGAGAGGAAACTGTAAAAATAAGACTCTCATTCTTTGTTTGGAAATGGGAAAGCGCTTTGACAAGAGCCTCAAGAGATACTTTTGCCTTCTCTTGAACTCCTCCAGCAGGAATATCTTCTATGACGGCATTAACCACTAATGGTTTCCCTTGATAAGAAACCACCTGGGCCACATGGACAGAACTTGGGCCCATATCTATACCTATCACTGATTTAGCTGTCATCAAGGATTTGTGATTATCCATTTTTTCTAACAACCTATACCGTTGGTAATACAAATAATATTGGTGTTAGAACCTTTATTTACAGTCCCTGTATTATCGATAGTAAATCCATCAAAATTTCGCCCATTGACCCCTACAGATCCAAAAACATAATACTGACCATTAACACTGGTAACAAGATCATATTCGGACGCAGGGCTAAAAGGATCATACATCGCTGACGTTATAATACGCGGTGTTGCCCAAATAAAATAGGCAACACACGGAGATGGCGATGAAGGAGGATACGAGGCAGGTTTAGGTGAATTATTATAATAAGATTCCATGGCAGACTGAAGCGTCAAGAGTTCTGCCTGGACCTTGGTGATATAGCCCTGCTGCTGCATACCATTCATGCGGGGCACAATGATCCCTATCAAGATCACCAACACCGATATAACGATGATAAGTTCAATGACCGTAAACCCTTTTTTCATTTAATCCTCCCCTCTCCTTTGGGACTCTAAACTTTAGCAACCCGAACCATTGGTAATACAAAGAGAACCAGCCCCATTGCCGGTAACCGCCCCGGTGCTTGCATTGATAGCCAATCCTGAAAGACTACTTGTTGAAGTAGGCCCAACAGACGCAAACACATAAAAGGAGCCGTTGGTCACTAATTTGTATTCATTGCTGGAATTAAATGGATCATATATAACTGAGCCAATGATTTGTGGTGTTGCTGTAACAAAATAAGTGGCACAAGGAGCTGTGCTTGTCGCTGGATACGTTTTTGTTGTGCCTGCTTCATTATTATAATACGACTCCATCGCAGATTGCAGCGTCTGCAATTCCGCTTTTACCTTGACGATATTACCCTGCTGCTGCATACCGCTCATGCGCGGCACAATAATACCGATTAAAATGACCAGCACTGATATAACAATAATCAATTCAATGATTGTAAACCCTTTTTTCATTTTTCCCTCCTTGAAGAAATATAAATACTTATAAAATTAACTAACAACCTTTACCATTAGTAACACAAATATAACCACTGCTGTTTCCAGGAACCTGAGACCCATCTGTATCATTAACAGACCAATTAGGATCAATCTGACCATTGGGCCCTTTAGACACAAAGGTGTAATATTTGCCACCAGGGGTGCTTGTGAATAACTGATATTCAGCACTGTTACTACCGAAAGGATCATATAAAACAGATGAAATAATCTGCGGTGTCGCTGTTACAAAATACGTCTCGCATGGTTTCGAATGTGTGGCTGGATACACCTTTGAATTACCGGTTTCGTTGTTATAATACGCTTCCATGGCGACCATCAATGTTTGCAACTCAGACTTGGCTTTCACAATATTACCTTGTTGCTGCATACCAGACATCCTTGGGATAATGATCCCGATAAGTATAACCAACACTGATAAAACTATGATCAACTCAATGATCGTAAAACCCTTTTTCATATACTCCTCCTTATGAATAGAAAATTAGAAAATTGAAGCATCCAACCTCTGATCAATGCCTTGTTAACATCCTGATCCATTAGTCACACAAAGATGCGTTGTTGTTTTATTGTCTTCAGTAACCGCTCCATTAGGACCAATAGCAAATCCGTTAAAGTTGTCTCCTGCTGGCCCGAGAGAAACAAAAACATAATAATTGCCATTTGTAAACAACTGATATTCATTGCCCGCCGCATTAAATGGATCATAAAGTACTGATGAAATAATCTGAGGTGTTGCCGTAACAAAATAATCTTTGCAAGGTGTCGCGCTATTACTAGGATACGACTTTGAAGTACCCGTTTCATTGCTATAATATGTTTCCATAG